>DAOWEJ010000106.1 GCA_030638575.1 Deltaproteobacteria bacterium
AACCCTGGAAATTGATGACGGTAGCCGTGTGAGAAACAGCAGAGCGCAAACTTCGAGTATTATTATTGTCAACGAGCCTCCGGTTGCCGACGCCGGTTTGGATCGTATCGTATCTCCCGGAGAAAAAGTCTTGTTTGACGGATCAGGAACAAAGGACCGTGACGGGTCAATTAAATCATATCAATGGGAATTTGATGACGGTGGCAGCGCACAAGGACGGCGGGTAACCCATATTTTCAATAAACCCGGTAAATACCAGGTTCGTCTGGTTGCTATTGACAATTCCGAAACAGATTGCAATATTTCTAAAGATATTGTAACTATACGTGTAAATGCTTCGCCGGTAGCCGTCATCGGAGGTAATCTTGAAGCAAAATCGTATGGTGCATACAGTGCAATTGTTTTTGATGCTACAGGATCTTACGATCCTGACGGAGATCCACTTATTTTTGCCTGGGACTTCGGAGACGGCAATAAAGCATATGGGCCAAAGGTTACTCATCGTTTTAAGAAACCAGGAACATACACCGTTAAATTACGTGTTGACGACGGCATGAGATTGAAATCGAGTGTCCGCTTAAACGAGGTAAAGGTTAAAGTGCAGCAACGCAAATAGACGCTGTGAGACCTTTGCAAAACGCCACTTTTTGCCCAATTTCTGCGTCAGGCTCAAATTTCAATCCTTGAAATACTCAATGTATTCCTGTGGTTGAAATTTTCGCCTTCCTTGAACTTGAACAGATAAGCGCAGACTTCGAAAATTAACATTTTTCAAAGGTCTCGCTGCATTTATTAATAATAAAATTACTATTTTTTTTGGTAAAAAGTATTTCACCACAGAGCACAAAGATATTTTTTTGTTTTTCTCTGTGGTTAGAATAAAAAATTTTTCAGGGTCAGGCTAAGAAAATATCATGAATATACGATTTTGGGGAGTACGAGGTTCAATAGCCACACCACTTACAAACGCAGAGCTTGCAGCTAAGCTTGAAACAGCAGTGAAGCTTAGTATAAAGGCTGGTTTAACAGACAAAAAACAGGTGTCTGGATTTATCAGGAGTTTGCCCTTGCACATTCGCCAAACAGTTGGAGGAGATACAGCTTGTGTGGAGGTAAAGGCGGCAGACAAGCTGCTTATTTTAGATGCAGGCACCGGCCTTCGCCGCTTGGGCCTCGATCTGGTTAAAAGATATAGGGGCAATCCCATTGAAGCGCATATTTTATTGACGCACACACATTGGGACCATATCAACGGGATTCCTTTTTTTGTTCCTGCCTTTTCTTCTAAAAATAAGCTGACTTTTTACAGCCCATATCCAGGGCTTAAAGCGCGACTTAAAAACCAGCAGAATCCTGAGTACTTTCCTGCACCACTATCTTCGGCGTTCAAATTCGTCCGCCTGAATGACTGTGATAAATTCCAGATAGGTGATGTTAAAATAGAAACTATTCCGCTGAACCACCCCGGCGGAAGCTATAGTTATAAAATTACCTGTGGTGATAAAACAATGGTTTATGCAACCGATTCCGAGTATAAAGAACTGTCTGCCGGTTCGTTAAAGCCTTTTACCGATTTTTTTCATAGTGCGGACATCCTGATATTCGACGCTCAGTACACAATGCTGGAAAATGTTGAAAAGGAGGACTGGGGTCATAGCAATGTATTTATTGGAATTGATATGGCCCTTGAAGCAGGTGTTAAAAAGCTTGTTTTCATACACCATGAACCAGCTTATAATGATAAGAAATTATATAATATTCTTAAAAAGGCTAAAGAATATGTTGATATTAATCAGTCCGAAGGGGGTCTTGAGCTTTTCCTTGCATTCGAGGGACTCAGCATGACTCTTTAGAATTTTCGTAACCGTTCACAGGTTCACAGGTTCAGAGTTCCGGGTTCAACGAAAGAAAGGATATAAATGAAAATAGAAGAGAATATACTAAATGACGTTTCCAGGGTTAGTCTTGAAGGACGTTTTGATGCCGACACCTGTGATACAGTGGAAGCATTCATCAGGGAAAGAATTGAAAAGGGCCGCAGTCAATTTGTTTTGAATATGGAGAATGTTCCATTTATATCGAGCGCCGGTTTACGTGTCGTGATCATAATCGCCAGAGAACTGCGCAATGAATATCAGGGAGATTTGCACATCTCTGCGCTTCAACCAACTGTTAATAAGGTCTTTGAGATATCCGGATTGAACAATGTCTTGCGAATCTTTGATGATGCAGAAGACGCAACCCTTGGTTTTTCAAAATAGATTTTAAAACAGCTACTTATCAACAAAACGTTAAATTTAATGAGGAACTATGCAACAATCGTATAACTTTCCGGCAGATACTGCCGTTCTTGCGAAAATAGGCGAGCTTGTTGCTAATGCGGGGCGTAGTGCCGGATTTGATGATATCGAAATCGGTGATATTCAGCTTGCCCTTGATGAGGTCTGTACCAATACCATCATTCACGGGCTCAAAAGCGATCATTCCAAGAAATTTCAACTGGTGATTCAATGGAACCAAGGCGAAATCGAAATTCTTATTCACGAGTCCGGAGAACCTTTTGATCCTATGGATTTGGATGATCCAAATCTGGAAAATCTCCTGGAAGGACCTTCCGCCGGCGGACTGGGACTCTATTTTCTCCGGGAACTGATGGATGAAGCTGACTTTCGAATTGGACGTGACGGGGTAAAGACGTGGCGTATAGTAAAAAGAAAAGCTTAACCCGAAAATCAGAGTCCTTGACGGTTAAAATCCTTCTGGTTGGAGAAAATCCTGATAGAGCAGGACAGATTGAGCAACTGCTTTTTAAGGCCGATATTGCTGATTTTGAAATAGACTTTATCGATATGCATTTAAAAGATAAAGATCTCCTGGATAAAAGAATAGCTGATGTAATCCTCTTTGATTTGGCTATTTCAGACAACCCTGATCTCAAGTTTCTAACAAGGCTGATAAACAACTCATCTGACCTGCCGGTTGTTGTACTGAGTGATCTTGAAGACGACATTCTTGCTATTCAGGCAATTGAAGAAGGTGCGCAGGACTGCCTGCTTAAAAACCAGATTAACAGCAGATATCTGGCCCTTTCAGTCCTAAATTCCATTGAACGTAAGCGGAAAGAAAAAAAGACAACCCGCGATTTCAAACAAACATTGGAAAAACTTAAAAAGGCGAACAAAAAAATTCTGGAGCAACAAAAATCGGTTGTCGAGGAAGAAAGACTCAAAGTTTTACTGCAAATGGCCGGAGCCACCGCCCATGAACTGAACCAGCCCCTGATGGCCCTTTTGGGTTTCATTGAATTGATGGAAATTGATAAAAATAACCCTGACAAATTGCCTAAACGATTGGCCAGGATACAAGAGGCCGGCCAAAGGATATCTGCAATCGTAAATAAAATACAGACCATCCGCGGTGATGATATAAAATCATATGTCGCAGAATCTACATTCGTTAATCTTAATCAAGAAACAGCTATACTGTCAGTTGAGAACTCTGATATCGACTTTAAGGTTATCAGCGGCATTTTAAAAGACCTCAAGCTGTTCAATTTGACCCGGGTTATGGATATTCAAGGAGCCATGGACCTTCTGGAAAGAAATTCATTTGACCTGGTTTTGCTTGAATATATTCTTCCGGACGGCAATGGCATGGATTTTTTAAGGTTGATGCGGCTAAAGGGATTTGAAATACCAGTTGTAGTTATTACCGGGCATGGAGACGAAATGATTGCTTCGCAGATGATCCAGGCAGACGCATATGATTATCTAACAAAGGATAAAATAAGTACTAAATCATTGTCTCGTATCATAACCAACACATTGGAAAAGGCTCGACTTAAACTAGACATGAAGAAAGTCCAAGAGAAACTGGCAGAAATGTCAACAAGAAACGAATTAACCGGACTTTATAACCGCCGGTATTTCATGGAGACATTACAACGAGAGGTTGCAAATGCCGGAAGATATGGCCATAAACTTTCCCTTTGCATAATAGACCTGGACCACTTTAAGAAAGTCAATGATAAATATGGTCATATTGCCGGCGATATGGTTTTGAAAGAGTTTGCCGGAATGCTTCGAAAAAGCGTCCGGCAAAGTGATGTTACCTGCCGTTATGGAGGAGAGGAGTTTACTGTCATCTTTCCCAATACCGGCGTAAAAGATGCTCTGTTTGTGTGTGAAAGGTTCAGGGAAATGATAGCCGGGCATCAATTTGAATATAATTCTTCCATCTTTCACGTAAAGGTAAGTATGGGCGTTGCATTATATAGCAGTTCCATGGATAAATCTCCCCTGGATCTGGTTGACCGGGCAGATAAAGCGCTATATTCTGCAAAGCAGGAAGGAAGAAACAGAGTCAAGGAGGCTAAAGCCACATAGCTTCCATGCTTGATAGCTTCCTAAAAAGTTCCATTTCTCCACTTGAACCGTAGAATATCGAATTCCGCGACACACGAGAAATGTCGAAGTAAAAAACCCTTTTTTAAACCTCATAATTCGATCACGCCTGTGGCGTGATTCGATATCCGGTATTCAAAAACCACTGCATTTTTTACCCAATTAACCTGTATTGGTATTAAGGAAAAGAGAATTCTTTTTAAACTGACTTACATTATTGTAACTAATTTATCATATTTATTACATTTCTGTAAGACATCAGCCTCGCCCGGCAACCCACATAATTAGCATATCCAATTGAAATAATACGCATTTTAATTTTTATCCATTTTTGGCACGTCAATTGCTATTATTGTTTATCATTATTTTCAGTTTCCCAGCCACATACATACTCAGGGTAAACCGAAAGAAAGAATATATGCATAAAAAACCTGAAAAATTACTTAAGCAAAAAACCGGACAACTTATCCAAAGCCTCCTGGAAGAAGACGCCCCTGCTTTTCTCAAAGAGTATACAAAGATTTTAGATGAATATTTCCACAGCAGTTTTGAAACGAGCATGGTTGGTCCCAGGATGGATATAGTAAAAAACCCCTATGCATTCATTGCTCTTGGGGGCTATGGCCGGGAGGAGCAATGTGTCCATTCTGATGTCGATCTTCTTTTTCTTTTTAAGCATAGGGTACCTAACGAAGCAGAAAACCTTATCCGCGAGATTGTTTACCCCCTTTGGGATATAGGTCTTGATGTGGGTTATGCCACCCGTTCAATAGAGGAATCCTTAAGTCTCGCAAAAAAGGATTTTGAAGTCCTGACATCTTTGCTGGATGCACGTTTCATTTGCGGTGTATCCTTTTTATATTCAGATCTCGTGGAGCAGCTGAGGAAAAAAATCATTAACCGACAGCGCGGAAAAATCCTTGGCCGTCTTATTGAAAGCAACAATGAGCGCCATATTCATTTCGGCGACTCCACTTATCGTCTCGAGCCTAACCTTAAGGAGGGACAGGGGGGACTGAGAGATTACCACACCATGTTGTGGCTTGCACAAATAGAATTCAAACTAAAGCAGCCTCGAGACCTTGAGTATTTTGGCATGCTTTCGCATAAAGAATTTAAGGCTTTGACCGAAGCACTCTCATTTATTTGGAATGTGCGAAATCGACTCCACCTTATAACCGGCAGGAAATGCGATCAACTTTACTTCGAAAACCAGATCCTGCTTGCTGAAAATCTCAATTTTCAACAATCAAACGGTCAGCAGCCGGTGGAAAGATTTTTAGGCCGGCTTCACAGCAGGATGGAGTTTATAAAACAGCAGCATCTGATGTTCCTCTACGAACTCGGATATGCAACAAAGGGAAAGCCCCGAAAAATACCGAAAAAACACTCCAATATAAGTGGAATAGAAGTAATAAGGGATACACTCAATTTTGCTTCCTCCGAAGAAATCCTGAAGGCGCCGGATTTGTTACTTAATATTTTCGAAGAAAGCATGCGGCTTAAAATCCCCTTAAGTGCTGAAGCCAAACGAATGGTAAACGAATTCGGCTACCTTATTGACGCCGGTTTTAGGACTTTGCCTTCTAATATAAGGTCTTTTGAGCGTATTTTATTAACTCCTGCACCAACGTTTAATGTTCTAAAGGAAATGTTAAGTACCGGCTTTCTGGTCCGGTTTATCCCTGAATTTAAAGCCGTAGTTAATCGGATCCAGTATGACGAGTATCATCTTTATCCTGTGGATAAGCATTTATTGCGTACGGTTCAGGTAATAAAAAATTATGCCGGTGGTGACGATAATTCCTCAGACCCCTTGTGCTTTGATCTGTATAAACAGCTTAAAAACAAAAAGCTTTTACTCTGGGCGGCACTGCTCCATGATGTAGGAAAAGGTAATCCTGAAGGCAACCATTCACAAACAGGTGCAAAAATTACAAAAGCGATACTGTCAGAAAAAGGGTTCAAATTAAGCGAGATCGAAACCGTATCATTTCTAATTGAAAGGCATCTGTTTCTAATAAAAGCTGCAACAAGAAGAGATATCCACGACGAGGAAACAGCGATTTTCTGTGCAAGGATTATAAAGGATATTGATCGGCTGAAAATGCTTTATCTTCTGACCGTTGCCGATTCCATGGCCACGGGTCCAAAGGCATGGAACGACTGGATACAAACCCTTTTAAGGGATTTATTTCTAAAAGTTTTGAGTATCCTTGAAAAAGGGGAGCTGGCAAGTCACGAGGCAGTTGAAGCTGTAGAAAAGAAAAAAGATGATATTCTAAGCCGGGCATCATCACCGGAAAGTAAAAAAGAGCTGGAAGAACTTTTTGATATCTTTTCGCCAAGATATCTTCTGTATGCTCAAGAAAAACAGATAATAGAGGACGTAAAGCTATACAATAGACTTGGGGATAAAGACTTTATCTGGACCATAACAAAATCAGATGAGGCAAATACACGGATCGTCAAAGTTTGCGCTAAAGATCGTCCCGGGCTTTTTTCCAAAATTTCCGGTATATTCACTATGAACAATATTGATATTATTGACGCACAGATTTTCACATGGCGAAATCAGATTGCAGTAGACATCTTCAATGTCAAACCACCTCCGGAGCAGCTTTTTGAAGATGAACGTTGGGAGCGGGCGGAAAAAAATCTTCAATCAGCCCTGTCAGGGGATCTCCATCTTGCAAAGGCGCTTGGCGAAAAGATGGCGGCATACAGGTCTTTTCAAACTCTGGGATTAACAAGACCACATAAAATTGTCGTTGATAATGATAGTTCCAGTTTCTTTACCATCATTGAGGTTTTTACATATGACTTTCCTGGACTCCTTTTCACTATTACAGATGCCCTTTTCAGGTGCAAACTCGATATCTGGGTCGCAAAAATTGCCACCAAAGTGGATCAGGTAGTAGATGTTTTTTATGTCAGGGACTTTGACGGTCAGAAAGTCGATTCGCCTGACCAGGTCGCTGCAATAAAGGATGCCATAGAAAAACGGCTTCCGGATGCATCTTCGAAACAAGAGGCAAGGGGAACATACTCGTAAATCTTGGTACATGGATTGCTCTATTAATATGAACTCAGGTGAAAAGAAACTGAAATAGCATTTTTAACCGTAAATGAAATTTAGGAGGAACAACTAACATGAAATTAAAAAAAATTATTTTAACAGTAATTATCTCACTTATGCCATTTTCATCGGCCTTTGCGGCCGATGTACTAAATTCCGGTGACACTGCATGGATAATCGTTGCAACAGCGCTGGTTATGGTGATGACACCTGCCGGCCTTGCACTTTTTTACGGCGGAATGTCACGATACAAAAACCTTCTCAATACAATTGCAATGACTTTTGTTGCATACTGCCTTGCAAGCGTCATCTGGATGATGTGGGGTTATACTCTCGCTTTTGGCCCTGATAAAGGAGGGATAATAGGCGGTCTGGAAAATCTGTTTTTAGCCGGTATCGGCGTGAATAGCCTTACAGGATCTATCCCGACATATGTCTTTGCTCTTTTTCAGATGACATTTGCCTGTATTACGGTTGCCCTTGTTCTTGGTTCTATCGTTGACCGGATGAAATTTTCTTCATGGATTGTTTTTACTGTTTTATGGGTAACCTTCATTTATTGTCCCATTGCCCACTGGGTATGGGGTGGCGGCTGGATGGGAAACATGGGAGCCCTCGATTTTGCCGGTGGTACGGTTGTACACATAAATGCCGGTGTGGCCGGACTCGTTTTGTCCCTTGTTGTTGGCAAAAGGATCGGATATGGTAAAGAAGCAATGTTTCCATCCAGTATCACGTTAACCGGTCTTGGTGCCGCGCTCCTCTGGTTCGGATGGTTTGGTTTTAACGCCGGAAGCCAGCTTGCAGCAGACGGCGTTGCCGGTTCCGCTTTCCTTGTTACCAACACTTCTGCATCCATGGCCGCTCTGTCATGGATGTTTGCTGAATGGATAGTAAACAAAAAACCGACTGTACTTGGAATTGCATCCGGAGTTGTTGCGGGGCTGGTTGCCATCACACCTGCAGCGGGATTTGTAAACCTGCCCGCCTCACTTGTTATCGGACTTGTCGCCGGTGTTCTTGGTTTTTACGGTGTCGCCGTGCTCAAGCAAAAAATCGGCTATGATGATTCTTTAGACGCATTTGGAGTTCACGGTATTTGCGGTATATGGGGTGCACTTGCAACGGGAATTTTTGCTAATCCGGCAATAACCGAAGGAGCAAAAGGCCTGATTTATGGAAATCCTAAACAGCTTTGGATACAATTCGTTTCTATCATTGCAACAGCGGTTTTTACAGCTGTCGGAACAATCATTGTCATATATGTAACAAAACTCATTACCGGCGGCTTGAGAGTAGAAGAGGAAAGCGAGATAGTTGGTTTGGACAGCTCAATACATGGTGAAAGAGGATTTGAAATACAGGAAGTATAAAAGCTGTTTATGTTGATAGATTAAAATTGCAATTATAAAGCAGGAGGACAAATTATGAAAAAGATTGAAGCTATTATAAAACCATTTAAACTTGACGA
>DAOWEJ010000004.1 GCA_030638575.1 Deltaproteobacteria bacterium
GACTTTGAACCTGCCGGTGTGGTCTTTTCCCCCAAGGGAAGCCCTCTTTATAATCTCAGGTCGGATGCCAATAACAAGCTCGTTCTCTATCGCAAAAGGGACGGCAAGGCGTTTGCCTTTAACCGGACGGGTCGACCGGAAATACACCGCGCAGGTTTTCACGAACGGCTAAGCTGCCAGGCATGCCACAGCGCCTGGATGCCCCAGTGTTATGGATGCCACGTAGCCCTCCTGAAGGGACAGGAGCAGAAGGATTGGCTCACGGGTAGAAAATCCAAGGGCCGTTGGGTGGAAGGCAGGAGCTATCTTCGCTTCGAACGGGCTTCCCTGGGAATATGGCCAACAGGGCAGATAGGGCCTTTTGCACCGGGATGCCAGGTCTTTTTGGATGTCTTTGATGAAAATGATTCCCACCAGCCTGAGGCCTCTTTTAAATCACTGGTAATGGCCAGTTTTGACCCACACACCACAACCCTTTCAGCACCTGAATGCTCTGCCTGCCACATGGATCCAAAGGTTTTGGGGTTGGGAGACGGGACCCTGAGAATAACAGACAAGGGTTTGGAATTCGATCCATTGTACGACAGCCGTGCATCAGGCCTGGGGATCGGGTTCCCACTGGATGGTTTTGTCACCACTGACGGGAGGCCGCTACAGCATGCCTCCCGTCAGGGAGCTCGCCCCTTTAACGGGGAAGAACTCAAGCGAATCACCCGTGTGGCCCGATGCCTTCCCTGTCATGACAGTTACAGCGATCCCGTATACCTCCGGTACCATGAAAGTCTGGAACGATTTCGTGCCGGCAGTACGCCATGCAATAAAAAGAGAAAAAAGGAGTGAATAACAAATTGAGTCGCATTTCAATACTTGTCATCCTGCTCACGTTTTTGTCGATAACCTGTTATGCTTCCAATGACCACCGTTCCTGTAAGGCATGTCATCAGGGGATAGAGCACATGGACCGGAATCACGATTTTTTGTGTCTCGATTGTCATATACTGCCCGAAGATCGAGGCTATGCCATCAGCGATCATGACAAGATTGTCAGGCATCCGTCAGCACCGGAACACGTCAAGACCTTTTGCGGTGAATGTCATCAAGAGGATATCGCTACCCTGCAGAACTCTGTCCACTATACTTTTGCAGGTATCATCGGCCAGACCCGTTATTTGTGGGGCGCACAGGAAGGTCCCTATTCCAGACATTCACCTTCCAACCATCCCAAGCTGAGTCCAATGCCCCGGGCAGCTCTTAACCCTGAAACTACTGCCGATCTGGTGGACGACCTTCTGACAAGGCGATGCTTCAAATGCCATTTAGGCTCTCTTCCGCCCGGGGAAAAGGGATTCTATCGAGGGCTGGGTTGTGCTGCATGTCATGTGTTCTATGCCGATGACGGCATTTACCGGGGGAGTGATAAGGCTATGCAGGGAAAGACGGGGTATCCTCTCAAGCATGTTTTTGCTAAACCCATTCCCGTTAAACAGTGCCTTCACTGTCACAACGGAAACAATGTCGGAGCGGATTTTGTTGGAATGTTTGAACATGATTATCACCGGGCCTACCGGACACCATGGCGAAATGGGGGTCTGCCGGAGCCCGTATATATGATGGACCATCATTATCTTAGCCCCGATATACACTACCAGCGGGGTTTGATATGCGTGGACTGTCATGGGCGGGGTGACGTGATGGGGCGGGGTGACTTATCTGCACATGGGCAAGCGTCTGTGACCGTGCGGTGTGTGCATTGCCATGAACCTGAAAGAGATGCAACAGGAGAGAAGCTTATCACTGCATCTGACAGGGAAAAAGAGCAGTTCCGGGATAAACAGGGGCAATGGCATCGACTGCCTAAGCGGCGGATGTCCATCGTTGAGCACAGGATCGAAGGCATGGAACGAGTGCATTGCCTCGGGTGCCATGCCGCGTGGGGATTCCATGACTATGGTCTGAGTCTCATCAGGGACGACAGGAGGGATCTATCCCGCTGGGAGTCATGGTACCTGCAAGGGGATGAACGTGTACTCAACATCTTCAATAAAAAGGGTCAGTTTCCCGAACACTTCGTGGAACCGGGACCCTGGTTTTTGGCCTGGGGATTTCGACGTTGGGAATACCAGACCCTCGGGGTAGATGCCGACAAAAGGATCGTCCCTTTCAGGCCTCGATACCAATATATGGTTTCTTATGTGAACGGAAACGGCGAGGTGATTCTAGATAGCGTTATACCGCAGAGAGGCGATAAAAGCGGCATCGGCTGGGCCTATATGCCTTTTTACCCTCATACAGTACGGAAAAGGGGCCGTTCGTGCGAAAGTTGCCACCGTAGCGATGTTGCAGCCGGTAGGGGGATATGGAAGGGAAAGGGTTTAGAACCTTCCCTCACAAAACCGAATCCACCAGTTTACCAGACGCTTCGATTACTTAAAGAGCAAGAGGTGAAAAGGTTGACAGGCAAGACTCTCCTATACCGCCAGTATCGTTTTCATGCGCTTAATGGACGGCCCTGACCTGCAATCCTCATGAAAAATTAACAGGGATGTTCGATGATGCACGACCTTTTTCTTTTTGCCATGAATCTGATTTATTTTATTCCCGCCGGTTTGTCCGGATGGTACAGCTGATATTCAAAACGCATGTTAAATTTTAACATATGTTAAGATTATGCTTTTAACCATTTTAACAATTACCGGCCCAGGGTCTAACGATCTCCGGGTCGGCTTCTTCTGGAACAGACGATACGGGGTTCGAAATATCAATTAATTTTGAAGATAACTATTTTAAATTATATGGAAATTATATTCTTCCCCTGGAGGATGTGATTTTATTTTAATGCCGGGGCAAAAATGGCATCAGTTTTGCTCACTATATAGGAGCTATGAGAGGGATTTGGTCATAACGTTCGGAAATGCAACTTATTAACAATCTCCATACCTAAGCGAGGGATCAAAATGGAAAAAACTATTTTCAATAATCCACCGAGTCGTATCACAGACATCGTGGGATTGAAACAAAGCGGCGCAGCCGTCACCTGTCGGACCTCATTTGAAATTCTGCCGGTGGATTTCCAACATAGGGACAATCCGTTTCAGGCCTACATCTTTCTCTGCCGTTATAACGGTGCAATCGACGGCAAAGAATATGACTTCCGAAAATGCTACGCACGCGGCTGCCCACATAACCTGTGCCCACATGTTTCCCAGGCCGTAATGATTGCCAACCGGTACCTCCAAAGGGATTATCACAAGCTGGAACAAGCCGGGATAGAGATGGAAAAAAGCCTGTTTACGCTGGAGGAGATGACTGTCAAATTTAACGGGTATCAGGAAGAACATGGTCCAATTTTGGCTATTCACGACTATATTAATATCGCCAAAGAGGGTAACGAGGTTGCTGTGGATGCAAAGCTGGAATTTGTACCTGCCGTAGAGCACTTTGCCAATTATGAAAACCAGATGATCTTTCTGATGATCGACTTTTCCATAACATGCCTTGCAAAGACACACAATTATGAGCGCTGTCTGGCCTGTTATCCCATGGAAAAGGAAAAGGAAGAGAAACTGGAAAAAATCAATATCGCCAATGAACGCTTAACTCTGTTGTACGAAGAATTCGATCAGGCAGCAATAAAACATGAAAAAGTATTCTTTGATTAATAGAATTTAAAAACATTTAGTAGTTTAGATTATTGAAAAGCCATCCGGCACTCAGACGTCTGAGTGCCGGACTTATTTAGGAATGTTTTTCAATAAGCTAAAATAATACAAAAACATAATAAAGGAGATAGATCATTGCATGCTACCATTCAAAAGCCAATTCAAGAGATTGTAAGATACATAAAACCCGGAGAAAAAGTATTTGTTGTCGGATGTAACAATTGTGCATGGAAATGTCACTCCGGCGGCGAAGATGAGACCAAAAATATGGCCAGGCGCCTGGAGAAAAGAGGAGTTGAGATTGCCGGTTACAGCACACCTGGACCACAAGGCATGTCTTTATGTAAATTGGACCATACCCGCAAGGTGTTGATGGAAGATTATGCCGACCCGGTTAAAAAGGCCGATTCCTTTCTGGTGCTCGCCTGCGGTCAGGGCATCCATACGGTAATTGATGCCACTGACGGCGGGATGGTGCATCCCGGATGCGATACAATTTTTGGAGGAGAGACGGTCTCAGAAACACAGATCGATGAGTTTTGTTCACTTTGCGGAGAATGTATCGTTGAATATACAGGCGGTCTTTGCCCTTTGACCCTTTGCAGCAAAGGCCTTCTTAATGGTGCATGCGGAGGAGCGGAAAACGGGATGTGTGAGGTCGATGCACAAAGAGAGTGTGGATGGGTATTGATATATGAAAGACTCAAAAAACTGGGTCGTCTTGACCTGATGCTGCCGTACCGGGAACCCAAAAACTTTGCAAAATGGAGTCGTCCACGATCGTTGCAGGTAAGCCCGGAAGAAGCAATATTCTGTTCACAGGACGGTAAAATTACCATCAGCAATCAGGATTAAACATGACGATTCTATTTATCATGAACATATATAGCTCACGCGGGAAGATTTGTTTTATCAGGAGTGTTCCCGATAAAATTCAACAAGGAGAAGAATTAAATGAAACTTAACACCTATTTCGATAAAATAGGAGGATTTGTTATAACCGGTGAAGTCGGCCCGATTAAAGGGGCTATCCCCAGGGACAGGGCTGTTGTTCCCAGGTGTGCACAGGAAGCCGAATTCCTCCATGGCCGGGTCCATGCAATCAATGTTACCGATAACCAGAGTGCCGTGATGCGGCTAGGATCCATGGCTGCCTGTGTAGGACTCAAAGCAAGGGGCCATGAACCCATTTATCAGCTAACCTGCAGGGATAGAAATCGCATTGCCCTTCAGTCCGATATCCTTACCGCGTATTCGCTGGGTATGGATAATATGCTGTTTCTCACCGGTGATCATATCAGGCTCGGTGATCACAAAACCACAAAGCCCGTATTTGACCTTGATTCGGTTCAGCTCATCAAGATGGCGAAAGGGTTGCGGGAAGGCCATGATATTGTGGGTAATGAAATTGAAAATCCGCCGGATTTTACCATCGGTGCGGTAGTGAATCCCAATTTCGTTCCCCTTGATTTGCAGTTGATGAAGATGAAAAAAAAGATCGATGCCGGGACGGAGTTTTTCCAGACCCAGGCGGTTTATGACGATAAAATTTTCGATGAATTCATCAAAAAGGCTGAAAAGTTCGGCAAGCCTGTTCAGTTAGGTGTAGTGATCCTTAAGTCTCCTCAGATGGGTACCTTTATGAACAAGAACGTGTCCGGGATTACCGTTCCCCAGGAATGGATAGATGAGATCGGTTCCGTGAATAAGGCGGATCGAAAGAAAAAAGCTGCCGAAATGATGGCCGGATTCATTAAAAAGCACAAATCCAAAGTGCAGGGTGTTCACATTATGCCACTGGGCTGGACCGACATTGTGCCCGACATTCTCGAACAGGCAGAAATAAAAATCAATGGAGTTGAAGGATAGCACTTAATCTTCAGGTTTTCTGATAAAAAAATCCTCGTTTTTGTTTCACAACTTTTATTTTTTTATCTGCTTCAAGAACATCGAGGTATTTATTTACTTCAGCAGCGTGCAGGCCCAGCAATTGGGTCAGGTCCTGCAAGGTACAGGGACGTCTCGCAATTGTTTCAAGAATAGCTGATTCGGCGTCTTTTCGATATGAAAGAAGATTTTTTCGTTTTGGTGGTTTAGCAATTATCTCAGCAATATCAAGCTGCCAGAAATCGAGAATGCTTTCCAGCTCCTGCCGGGTGGCTGAGCGAATATCCGGGATGGTTCCCGGTCTGTCCAGCGTATTAAGATGAACCTGGTCCGGCCTGATATTTTCTATAGCGTCCTTTAATGCTGTTAATTCTTCCTTTGTATCATTGATGTTCGGAACTATGAAAATTTCCAGCCAGATTTGTCCGGCATATTCTTTTCTAAACTGGATTAAGCCTTCGATAATGATATCGATACTTAGTTTTGGATCAGGCCGGACGATTTTTGCAAAAGCTTTTTCAGTAGCAGCGTCTAAAGAGGGTATTACCACCGTTGCATTTTTTATATCGCCACGTACCTCTTTATGAAAAAGGAGTGTTCCATTTGTAAGGACTGCCACTGGAACATTCGAATCCTGTGTTTTGATGAAATGTATCACATCCCCGATACGGGAATTTAAAGTTGGCTCACCTGAACCTGAGAATGTCATATAATCCGGCCTGGGATTATGAGACAAAAAATGAGAAAGTTCTTTTTTGATCTCTTTAAAGGGAACGTATTCTTTACGATTTAAGGTAAGATGAGTTGTTCGTCCGCATTCACAGTAGATACAGTTTAATGTACACGTTTTCATCGGAACCAGGTCGAGTCCCAATGATATTCCCAATCGCCTTGAAGGAACCGGGCCGAATAGATGATTATACATATCAAACACCGAATGCGCAGTTTTCAGGTAAATAAAAATATTATTAAAACAACCGCTTAACAACTCCTATCTGAGTGCAGGCACGAACAGGCAGGCAACGATTTAATCACTTAACGGGGTCTGGACTTAGAAGTCAAGGAGAAATTTTCTAAAAAAAATAACCATGCAGGACATCCCACAGGGACGATAATTAATCCTATGCAAACCCCCGGCTTTGTCGGAGGACTCCCAGAGTTTGACATTTCAGGTAATATAAGAAAACCTCCTAAACGTGAATCGCTTAAGGTATAAGGCGATGAGGAGGTCTTTAATATGAAATGTTCAAAGTTTAAGTCACTCTAAATGGTAATGCATATATCATATAACCTGGATACCGAAATATACAAAGAAGAAAAATTATAAAGAACTGAGAAAAGAGAGGGTTGACAATACAATCAGCAGCCTATATTTGATTTTCAGAACTTTAGTACAAAAATGAGGCCTGGCACTCCGCAGGGAGGCGAAAAGCTGCGTTCTGTAAAGGTCTCGAAACTCAAGGAGGAATAACCATGACTCTTACGGACCTGTTAAGTGAAAAAGAGTGGAACGATTTTGTAAAAGACCTTCACGAGAAATTCGGTATATGCTGTGCCGTCTCGGACGCGGAGGGCGCTCACGTGAGCCATTATGAAAACTGGTGCAACCGGCTTTGCCCGGCCATTAAGAAGAAACCCGAGGCAATCGGGGCCATCTGCGCTGTGGCGGCGCAGAATTTCACTTCGGAAACGAAGGCGACCTGGAAACCGGTGATCGGGGAGTGCGACATCGCACTGGTTAAAGTCGCTGCTCCGATTTTCGTGGGCAACACCTTTCTTGGTACGGCCGGTGGATGCGGCCTTCTTCCTGAGGATGGTGAGGTGGAGGAGTTTATGGTCCAAAAAGCAACCGGGCTGGATGAAGAAAAGATCGCAGAGCTGGCGGACGGAATCGAGACCATGTCCGAGAAGCGAGCCAGAGAGTTTGGCGACTACACAGCTGCACGCATAGAGGAAATCGTAAGCCGGTATGAATCGAAGTAAACCATAAAGTTTTTGCAAATTTATCTATGATGAATTCGTAAAAAGACGAATTCATCAGGTTTTAAGTTAAAGCAATTAACCGTTTTATCAAATACTCAAAACTTAACACCTAAAACCTAAAACGTTTCGTAAAAAGTTCTTTTTTGACTTTTTACGAAAACATCATCTATTGGAGGCAGTAGATATGCAGGGAATGGAACATTTTATCGAATCCTGGAAGGACACTAACGGGATGAAAAGCATATTCCTTCGGATGAAAAGCTTTCTGGCGGCACAAAAGAAAGCTGACCTTTCATTCAATGCCCGGCCTGGGGTCAGTTACTCACTTCGAGCAGCGCATCCCAGCCAGAAAGAGCGATCTTTATATGTGATGGTGGATGTCGTGGACGACGACCCAAAGGACAGGTGGCTGTCAGTGTGTTTTTTTGGAGACATGATCACGGACCCCGAACAGGAGGGAGATCTGATTCCCGGCGGCCTGCTTGGTGAGGACGGGTATTGCTTTGACCTAACAGAGCCCAGTGATGATTTGGCTGCATATGTGGAAGGTCGGATCGAGGAGGCATATCGTAGCGCAGCAGGATAGATCGACGGAGAGAAACCCCATGATAAATATCTGAAGCATTAACGATCCATGAATCTGATACCCCCAGGAAAAACCTTATGAGACTTTTGCAAAACGTCCCCTTTCGAAGTCTGCGCTTATCTGCCCAATCTCTGCGTCAGGCTCAAATTTTGGCAATTTAGTAACACGAAGTGAAGCATCAGCGCTAACCTTCGACGCTATCCTCAAAATATTCAATGTCAACAGACAGACAATGAATCAAAGCATGACTGCGTCTAAATGGTATAATTGCTTTGAAAATATATATTTAGATTCTGAAAATAGCATATTGACGAATTTTACTACTTAACCACTTAGAAATAAGTGAAATAAGGAGATTTAAATGAGTTGGCTTGGAAAAATTTTAGGAGGCACAATAGGATTTGCACTGGGGGGTCCCCTTGGCGCAATTGCAGGTGCCGCCTTTGGTCATGCATTTGATAGAAAAAATGAAAGGGTATACATCAGTGAGCAGACACGTCTTTCAACGGGTGAAGAAGCACAGTTTACCTTTTTTGTTGCAGCATTTTCGATGTTGGCAAAGCTGGCAAAGGCAGATGGCCGCATATCAGAAGAAGAAATCGATACAATAAATAAATTCATGCTGCAGGATCTGAATTTAAACCCTGAAAGCAGAATGATTGCCATGAATATTTTTAATGTAGCTGTAGAGTCTGCTGAGAGTTTTAATAATTTTGCCGCTCAATTATATAGCCAGTTTCATCTTCAACCCCAGATACTGGAACTCATGATAGACATTTTGCTCAGAGTATCTATAGCGGACGGCGCTATGAGCGAAAATGAGGAGAAACTCATTAGATCTGCTGTCAGGATATTTAATTTTAGTGAGGAAAGTTATAAAAAACTCAGATCAAAATATGTTCAAGAGTTTGAAAAATATTACGCAATCCTGGGATGCGGGGAAAATGATACCAATGAGCATATAAAAAGCCAGTATCGAAAACTTGTTATGGAATTTCATCCGGATAAAATCGTATCAAAGGGTCTTCCTGAGGAGTTTACAAAGTTTGCTCAGAATAAATTTCGAGAGATTCAAGAGGCTTATGATATAGTAAAGAAGGAGCGGGGCATCAAATAGTGATGAATTCGCAAAAAGTCGAATTCATCAGGTTTTAAGATTTAGGTTTTAGATTAAAGCAACTATCTGTGCGGTATAAGGGAGGTAAACAGAAAACCTCATAAGCTTCGCTTCATTTGATTGTATCTATGACTCTGCTCACTTATCTGAATATCTTAGTTGATCGAAATTTGCGTGATCTGCCCGAAGGGCTTAGGTTTATTTCTTTTCGCACCTCTCAGCGAAAAGAAATAAGATGAAACTCTCTGTGTGCTCTGCGCCTCTAATGAGCAGAGCGAATGGGCGGTGATATAATATCCTTTGAATAGATAAAAGAAATTTAATATCATTTCAATTTCAAAATGAAAGAAAAGCAAATCAGAACATTTAAAAGCGTAGTTCTCTTATCAACGCCCTGGCCTCTTTTCAGCCGCCCCTCTATTCAGCTCGGTACGCTGAAATCATATTTAAAATCACAATTTTCCAGCTTGGAAGTAGTAACCCATCATTTTTATCTAAAAGTTGCGGAAAGCATAGGATATAAACTCTATCACGCCATCTCTGAAAGGACTTGGCTGGCTGAAACTGTTTATGCCGCTTTATTATACCCTGAACGTTCAGCGTCGATTGAAAAGCTTTTTATTAAAGAAGCAAAGGGCAAACCCAGGCTTCGTGAAGTCGATTTTAAAGACCTGACGAAACGGGTTGCTAAAGTTACAGATGAATTTATAAATAACATGAACTGGAGCGTTTTTGGCCTTGCAGGTTTTTCAATTTGTCTTTGCCAGCTTACTTCTGCTCTTTATTTTATACGCCGTATAAAGAGAAAGTTTCCCGATCTTCCAATTGTAATAGGCGGCTCTATGTTCACAGGAGTTTCAGCTAAAAACCTTTTAAAGATGTTTCCTGAAATAGACTTTGTGATTATTGGTGAAGGTGAGCTTCCCCTAAGCCGATTGATCAGTTATCTAAAAGATTCAAGTAACCTTGAAGATATTTCTCATATTCCAGGAATCGTTACTCCTGAAACTTTTAATTTAGAATATCCTGTTGTTTTCAGCCAGATAGAGGATTTGAATAGTCTTTTGCCTCCTGATTATGACGACTACTTTGATATATTGAAAACATTTAATGAGGAAAAAACATTCTTTCCGACCCTGCCCGCTGAAATATCCAGGGGATGCTGGTGGCAACGTTCAGCCGTCAGTGATAATAAATCAGGTTGTGCTTTTTGTAATCTAAATCTCCAGTGGAAAGGATACCGGTCTAAAAATCCAGATCAGGTGGTTGCCGAGCTCGATCACCTGACTTCAAAATATCGGAGTTTATCAGTGGCATTTATGGATAACCTGGTTCCTGAGAAAACATCCGGAGAGATTTTTGACAAGCTAAGTAAATTAGAAAAAGATTTTCGCCTATTTTGCGAAATTAGGGCTACTACCAAAAGGCGTGTTCTGGAGAGCATGGAAAGGGCAGAGGTGCAGGAAGTTCAGGTAGGTATTGAGGCTCTTAGTACCCGGTTGCTTAAGAAACTGAACAAAGGGACAACTGCCATTCAGAACCTGGAAATCATGAAAAATTGTGAAGAACTCGGAATAGTTAATACTTCAAATTTGATACTTCATTTTCCCGGCAGCGACAGTGATGATGTAAAAGAGACCGTGCAGAATCTGGAGTTTGCAGTCTCTTTTCGCCCTATGCGATTCGTCCATTTTTGGCTTGGACTCGGAAGTCCGGTATGGCAAAATCCAAAAGATTTCGGAATAAAGGCGGTTTTCAACCATCCTAATTATGCGACTCTTTTCCCACCGGAAATTTACCGCCAAATGGTTTTTATGATACAGGCTTATCGAGGTGACCTTGGGTATCAAAGAAAGCTATGGCAACCGGTTAAGAGAAAAGTAAAAGAATGGAAAAAGGCTTATGATGAAATTCACAGTGGCCACGTACATTCTCTCATTCTCAGTTATCGGGATGGAAAAGACTTTTTGATAATACGCCAGAAACGCCTTTCAGCCGATCCCCTGACCCACCGCCTTGAGGGTATGTCCAGAGAGATTTACCTGTTTTGCAGGCAGCATCGTTCGCTGAAAAGGATTTTGCAACAATTTCCAAAATTGACAGAAGACAGGCTTATACCTTTCCTGAAAATGATGGTAGATAAAAAATTGATGTTTGAAGAGAATCGAAAATATCTAAGCCTTGCAGTGCCGATAAAATGATAATGACGTTTATAATCGATTGAAGAAACACTATTCATATATTTTCTCATCAACTGCATCAGCTTCCTGTGCGTCAGATTCCCAGTCTCTTAAAAAACCGGTTTCATTCTTTTGAAAATATTCTCTATACCATTCATTGGCGATGATCATGGACATAACTTCGTTTGTGCCTGTCCAAATAGAGGCAAGTCGCAGGTCCCGGACGATGCGTTCAATGGGAAATATGTTTGTATAACCGATACCCCCCATGACCTGCATGGAGTTATGAGCTACCTTCTGGCATGATTCTGTAACAAATTTTTTAGTTTCAGAAACCATCCTTCTAATTCGGCGAGGTTCGAGGTTGGTGTCAACCCCGCGGGCGGTTGTATAAACCATGGAGCGTGTTGCATCAAGAAGCATTGCAGCTTCTGCGATCTGAAAACTTACGCCCTGGAATTGATTAATCGTGTTACCAAAAGCCTTTCGTTTGGTCGTATAGGCAGTGGCAATTTCAAGGGCAGGTCTTGCAGCGCCGATTGTCATGGCTGCTGTTCCCAGGCGTTCAGGTATCATCATTGTATTAAAAACAGTATATGCTCCGTTGTTTTCTCCTACAACGTTTTCTTTAGGCACTTTTACATTTTTAAATACAATGCGACCTGCGCCACCACCACGGCAACCCATGAGGCCATATAAATATTTGGTTTCAACCCCGTAACTTCGATCTACAATGAAACATGTAAGTGACTTGTGAGGCTGTGCGTCGGGATCGGTTTTTGCATATACAAGGAAATAGTCGGCTCCTTCGGCACCAACGATAAATCTTTTTTGACCGTTTAAAAGAAAGTAATCTCCCTTGTCTTCAGCAGTGGTGGTTGTACCGAAAAAATCAGATCCGCCTCTGGGCTCGGTGAGACATTCGGCTGCAAAGATTTCTCCTTTTAATAGCGGCTTGACATATTTTTCCTTCTGTTTGTCCGTTCCGTGAAGAATAATTGCATCACAAACAAGTTCGGCGCCTACGCCAAAGACACATGCAAAAATATACCCCAGGGTGCCGACTTCCTCCATGACCATGCAGGTTGTTACCCAATCCATATCACGGCCGCCCCATTTTTTGGGAAAACGGCATCCCATAAGGTTGCGTTTACCAGCTTCACGAAGAAACTCCTTTGGAAACCGTATCAGGTCTTTGTCCATATCAAGAATCATTTTTTTGGGGACCCATTTAACGAGATCCCGCGTTTCCTTTCTTAATTTTATTGCTTCTTTTGATAAAAGGTAGTCAAACATTTTTTTCTCCCTTAGTACGTACATTCTTAAATACGATTACATATAATGTTTTATTTTCACCGCAGAGCCTCAAAGCATGCAAAGAGTCATTTTTTTATTGCTTTCCGCTGAGCCCCGCTAACTAAACGGGATAAAAGGGCGGAAAGCAATAAAAAATTTATCCCTACTGGGAAAAATAATTTAATATAAAAACATATAGTTGTAACAATATAAACGCTAATTGATTTTCCTTTGCCGTCCTCTCAACGGCAAAGGAAAAAACTTTAAACTCTGCGATCTCAGCGTCTTTAGCGACTTGTCGGGTCGTAGCTTGCAGAGCGAAGCCCGAAGCGGGCGGTGAAAAAAATCTATATAAAATACTTCATCGAATTAACGAACTAGAGCACTTATCAAGTTATAAAGATTCTAACTTGAAAGTATAAAATCGGTTATATAAGGATTCTCCTTTATTTCCCTGCCTATGGTGGAGGTTGGGGTTTCGCCGTAATCATGGCCAGGCCAGATTGCAGTATCCTTTGGGAGCACGATTACTCTTTTTTCCAGAGATTCTAAAAGAGTATCGAGATTGCCGCCTGTCAGATCGGTTCTTCCTACTGCACCGACAAAAAGTGTATCTCCGGTGAAAAGATTACCGTTAACAAGAAAGCAGACAGAGCCGGGCGTATGTCCTGGTGTGTGAATTACTTCAATCCCGAGCGATCCTACTTCAAGTGTTTCTCCATCTTTCAGTATTTTATCCGCGGGATCAGGTGGCGGAAGTCCAAGTTCCTTTGCGGATTGTTCATTGACCTTATTGTCTGAAAAGAAAAGGACATCTGCTTCATGCATACAGACAGGAACTGAAAGGATGTCTTTCAATTTACTGTTTCCAAGTACGTGATCCGCATGACCGTGCGTGTTCAAAATGTATTCGATATGTGCATCCTCATCCCTAATCAATGAAAGAATTTTATCTTCATCTCCTGCCGGATCGATAATTACTCCCTTTTTAGTTTGCGGACACACTACCAGGTATGTATGCACCTGGAGGGAGCCGATAGAAACCTGCTTAATAATTACTTTATTTTTCAAAGGTCTCGTGTCCTTTATCAGATAAACCAGAACCATAAAATATTTATCACGAAAGCACGAAAAGAGGAAAATACAAAAAAGGGTCTTGAAACAGCTTCGGGTTATTTTTTGAAATAATATCGCGTAACGTAACTTTTACGAATTCATCAAGATATTGTGCCAAACACCAGGTTATTGTCGTCAATTTTATCAATTGTGACATGAGTTATCGTGTTTTTCAACTTGTCTTCACCTTTAACTAAAACAGGAATATAATTTGATGTTGTTCCTCTTAAAAGTCCGCTTTCTTTGCTTTGTTTGCCCTCTATCAGGATTTCAAGAGTTTTGCCTTTAAATTTATTATAAAAAACATTCCTTTTATGCTTTCCTATCGTTCTCATCTTATGGCATTGCTCCTTGATAACGTTTGAATTGACCCTGTCAGGATATGTATATGCAGGAGTTCCTTTGCGGGGAGAAAAGGGAAAGACATGAAGATAGGAGACGGGCAGCTCTTCAATTAAAGAAAATGTATTTTCGAAAGTCTTTTTCGATTCCCCTGGAAACCCTATTAGTGTGTCAACACCGATTGCTGCATCAGGTAAAAGTTTGTGAATTTTTTCCACCAGGTCAATGAAAAATGATCTCGTATACGGCCTGTGCATTCTTTTCAATATAACGTCATCGCCACTTTGCAATGGAATGTGAAAATGATGACAGATTCTTCCTGCACCCGGACCTGACTCAGCAACGAACTTAATGATATCGTCGGTGAGTTCGCAAGGTTCTATGGAGCTAAGGCGCACACGATCAATAGTGCATGATTTATAAATACTATTTAACAGGGCATAAAGATTTGTTTGTTGCGGGTAAAGGTCGAGTCCGTAGTTTCCGAGATGTATACCGGTAAGGACGACTTCGTGGTAACCGGCTTGATGAATTTTGTTAACATTATTCAGTACCTGTTCCGTTGGAAGACTACGGCTGGGACCCCTTGCATAAGGGACGATACAGTAAGTGCAAAAGGAGTTGCAACCGTCCTGTATCTTTAAAAACGGTCTTGTCCTGTATCCTAAACCGGTTGATGGAATTGGGTCGAAACTGTGCACATTTTGGCTGGTAACAGGGCAGGGGCAGGGTTGAAATATTTCTTTTCCGGACAGGATAATCTCCGGAATCATATGTTTGTCAAAATGGCCGATTACATCGTTTACACCTTCAATCTTTTTGATTTCATCAGGCTCGATCTGAGCGTAGCATCCTGTTACAATGATGCGTGCTTCGGGATTGGATCGTATAGATCGGCGTATAGCCTGTCTTGACTGCATTGATGCTTTTTGTGTGACAGTACATGTATTAACAATGCACAGGTCAGCCTCTTTATTATCTTGTGCCAGGATCCAGCGGTTATCATCCGAACATGAATCCTTCAAGTGTTGTGCAATGGCTTCTGACTCGAACTGGTTTACCTTGCAACCTAATGTTGTAATGGTAAATTTAGGCATCTATCCATCCGCCTCCAATTACCTCATCATCTATATAAAACACAGCCCCCTGTCCGGGTGTAATAGCAGATTGTGGAGTATTAAAAGTGACAGTAGCAGAAAAATCATCATCAGGAATAAGCCTGGATCGGGCAGCCTTATGACGGTATCTCACGCGGGTATATACATCTAACGGTGAAAAAGGCTTCTCGATAATCCAGTTTATTTTGCTGACTCTGCAACGCGATGAGAGGAGATCTTTTTTCAATCCGACAATAAGCCGGTTTTGGCTTATGTCTATTCGTACAACATAATAAGGCTCGGAAGCAGGGCAGTTGATACCGCGCCTTTGGCCGACGGTAAAAAGATGGAGTCCATTATGCCTGCCAAGAATGTTGCCTCCAACATCTACAATATCCCCTGGTTTTGGTTTGAAGTCCTGCTGCTGCATAAGGAAATCTCCATACTTATTTCCTTTAATAAAACAAATATCCTGGCTTTCTTCTTTTGTTTCCGGGCGAAGCCCTTTTTCCTTTGCCAATCTTTTGACATTTGATTTTGTAATTTTTCCCAATGGAAAGCAGGCACGGGCCAGTTGCTTTTGTGTCATAAAAGCAAGAAAATAAGACTGGTCTTTTTTCCTGTCAATGCCACGAAGCAAATGAAATCTGCCCATACTGTCTGTTGATATTCCGGCATAATGGCCGGTGGCAAGGCGTGATGCTCCAAGCTTGCGGGCACAGGTAAGAAGGGTGCCGAATTTTATGGAAGGATTACAAACAAGGCATGGATTAGGGGTTTTACCGGAAAGGTAAGTTTGTGTGAAATAATCGACAATTTTTGTTTTAAACTCGGCACTTATATCTATGATTTTAACCGGAATACCGAGCCGGTCTGCAATATCGGAAATATTGTGAAAATGTAAATCCTGATGATTTTCATGACTGGACGTATGCGGGATTTTTAATAAATTGTTATCGTGATTACGAAAAGCTTTTGTTTCATATCCTGTAATGAAGTGGATTCCAATAACACTGTGCCCCTGCTGTTTTAAAATATATGCCGCAGTAAGAGAATCTATGCCTCCGCTTAAGGCAATGGCTGTTATCTGCTTCATTCAAAAAAAGTTTGGGATATCTGGCGAATTTCCATTGCCCGTGTGGGGCAGGCAGGTACGCAAAGTTCACATATACTGCATTTTTTCTGTTCGAACTTAACAGACATTTCAGGTCGTTTAATGGAAAGGGCACTGGTTGGACAAACAGCAATACATGCACCGCAGTGGGTGCATTTCTTCTTGTCACGACTAATTTCCTGGGAGGCGTTTTCTACATGTATCCCCTGGTTCTTAAGATATTTTACTCCATCCTTAAAATTTTTTTTAGTGCCGGACAGTTCGAGAACCATGACGCCTTCTTTTCTGGGCAAAACAGTTGCATTGAGAATATTAAAAATCAGGTCATAATCCCTGGTCAGATAGCAAACGACCGGTTTTTGTACCTCCTGTCTGGGAAAGCGAAGAATAAGTATCTTTGAATACACAATAAACCTCCGGAAAATGCTTTATTTTTTTTCGTAATGATATTATCATAAAGACAATTAAAAATACTGTCAACAGTAACTTAGAACCTGAACAGAGTAAACGCATTTTTATAATAATGTTACCTTAAAAACCAAGTTCTTTGAGCCGGGGCAGAGATATTTGGCTATACCCGATCAACCATAAAAGGTTTTGTTATTTTGAACGTCGAACATCGAACGTTCAACATCGAATAATGAAATCGCTTCGCTCAGCCGATCTATAAATAGGCAGAATACATTATTCAACATTCGATGTTGGACGTTCGATGTTGAATGTTCATTTCTTTGTCCTGAGGACCTGGATAAGGAAAAGTCAAAAAGCATAATATTATAGTAATAAGGATAGTCGCTACATGAACCGTTTTGCTTATCGTACAACAGGACTTGCCATAAAGACGCTCGCCGGCCTTTCAAAAGCAAAAATTAATATGCATGGGACGGATAATATCCCTGATGGCTCTGTAATTTTTGTAATAAATCATTTTACAAGAATTGAAACGCTCCTTATGCCGTATCATATCTTTAAATTAACAAAAGCTCCGGTATGGTCTCTTGCTGATTACGGGCTATTTAAGGGGGCACTGGGTACTTTCCTTGATATGGTAGGTGCTGTTTCAACTAAAGACCCGGACAGGGATCGGCTTATCGTAAAAAGCCTTCTTACAGGAGAGGCTTCCTGGATAATTTTTCCCGAAGGCAGGATGGTTAAAAATAAAAAAATAATAGAAAAGGGGCGCTTTATGATTTCATATGCAGGCGGTAAGCACCCCCCACATACCGGCGCTGCTACACTTGCACTAAGAACGGAATTTTACAGGCAGCGCCTGGCAAAAATGGCTGAAGAAGCTCCTGAAGAAGCAAAATATATAATGGATCTTTTTCAGATAGATTCCATTAAGCCAGTATTGGAAAAAAATACATATATTGTTCCTGTAAACTTAACTTATTATCCGATTAGAGCCAGGGAAAACACTTTAAGCAATCTGGCTGTTAATCTGGTCGAAGGCATTTCTGAACGTACTATAGAAGAGATTATGACTGAAGGCACAATGCTTCTTTCCGGAGTTGATGTGGACATTAGATTTGGTGAGCCTATTTCGATAAAAGAATATGTTCAATGTAAAGCTATAAGCAGGGATATTTCAAAAAAGCAAAGAATAAAATTTGATGATAAGCTTTCTTCATTGCGGAGAATGCGGAAGGAAGCTTTAAAGATTATGCAGAGCTACATGTCATCGATTTACTCTTTGACAACAGTAAATCACGATCATTTGTTTGCTTCAATGCTTAGGATGATTCCACGAAAAAAAATCTATACCAACGATCTGAGAAGAAGAGTATTTCTTGCAACAACGCTTATCCGGGGTAAGACGGAAGTCTATCTGCATAAAAGCTTGGAAGTTGATCAGGTACATCTGCTTACAGACGACCGATACAATAAATTTGCCGATTTTCTCGAAATTGCCCTTGAAAAGGGTATTTTAAAGAAAAAGGGAAATGTTCTGATTAAGGATCGGTCGAGATTCTCTTCTCCCTATGATTTTCATCGTGCGAGAATAGATAATCCTGTCGAAGTTATGGCAAATGCAGTTGAGCCGCTATCAATGCTTCAACGCAAAATTCGTAAGCTGGCAAGGCAGCCCGCTTTCTGGATAAAGCGCAAAGTTGCCGGATATCTGATTAAAAATGCCCTGCATGAATATGAAGAAGACTACAACAAATATTATGTTGAAGGTGAATCTAAGAAAAAAGATGTAGGGAGGCCCTATCTTGTCAAAGGGAGATCACGGGATATGGGAATCGTTCTCATTCATGGCTACATGGCTGCTCCCCCTGAGGTAAAAGAGCTTGCAAACTATCTTGGGCGAAAAGGATTATGGGTATATGTGCCCAGGGTGAAAGGGCACGGCACTTCTCCTGCAGATCTTGCTGTTCGATCATATAAGAACTGGATTGAGTCAGTTGATGACGGGTATGCCATAATAGACAGCCTCTGCAAACGCGTGGTAGTCGGAGGATTTTCCAACGGTGCTGGTCTTGCGCTTGACCTGGCGGCCAGAGTTAAAAATATTGAAGGTGTTTTTGCAGTATGTCCTCCTTTAAGGCTTCAAGATTTCTCAACAAAGTTCGTACCTGCCGTGGATGTCTGGAACAAGTTGATGAAAAGGGTTCACCTGGAGGATGCAAAGATAGAGTTTGTTGGAAACAACCCGGAAAATCCTCATATAAACTATATTCGCAATCCGATTTCCGGTGTGAGGGAACTTGTGCGCCTTATGGATGAGGTTGAGTCAAAATTACCCAAAATAAAAATGCCTGCCCTTGTAGTCCAATCCCAGGGGGACCCTGTAGTCAACCCTAAAGGTTCAAAAAAAATTTTTGAGCTTCTGGGTTCAGAAGATAAGGAATATACTCTTTTAAACTTTAACCGGCACGGAATATTATTAGGTGATGGTGCAAAAAGGGTGCATAAAGCTGTATGGGAATTTATTAATCATTTGTAGTAAACTACTCACGTAGTCAGGCTGAAGCTGTTTAGACTGAAGGCTGAAGGAAGGCACCCATGCTTCGCCTCCGGCTACGCAGGGCTCCGCTTTTCCCTAACAGTCTTCAGCCTATCCACCTGAGTGTTTTTTTTATTGATTTACAGGTAGGATACAGGGTAGGGGATACTGGATGCTCGATACTGGATACTCGATGCTGGATACCAAATAATAAAAAAGAAAAATTACAATCTTCAAACAATATTAAGAGCAAAGCTGGAGGAAAAAATGTTCTTCAATTCTCAGGAAAGAAAAATAAATTTTGGTTTGCTTGTTATGCGTGTCGGTTTGGCTGTACTTCTTTTAATACATTCTCTGCCGGTGTTGTTGGGGGGGGCTGCCCAGTGGAAAAGAGTGGGGACAGGTTTAAGCTTTATAAATATAGGCCTTCCTCCGGAAGCAATAGGTTTTGTTATTATGCTTCTGGAATCACTTGGCGCACTTAGTCTGTTATTCGGCTATCTATTCAGGACGTTCAGCATTGTTCTGGCGGTCGTTTATTGTCTATATTTCTTTAATTATTACAACATTGGCTATAGAACGTTGATGTTGTATTCATTAAGCCTTGCTTCGGTCTTTATCGGTTTTTTTAATACCGGACCAGGACGATATTCAATAGCGGTCAAACTTGAGAAAAAAAACAGATAAGGGCCCGACTGAAATAGAATGAATATCATCGCTATCATCATTCTGGTAACCATTTTTGCGGAATTTATATTAAATCTCATCGCCGATTTCCTCAATCTGAGGATGTTACAGGTCGAGCTGCCCAAGCCCTTCCGTGGATGGTATGATGAGGATCGTTATCGTAAATCCCAGGAATATCTCCGGGTGAATACACAATTCGGGTGGATCATTTCCTTTATTGACTTGCTTGTTATTTTTATTTTCTGGTTTGGAAAAGGGTTTCCCCTTCTGGATAGATGGGCGCAAGCATGCCAACAGGGACCTGTTATAACAGGTATGATTTTTATCGGTGCCCTGGTATTTATAAAAGTCGTTTTATCGCTTCCGTTTAGCGTTTATTCTACTTTCGTGATAGAGGAGCGCTTTGGCTTTAATAAAACAACATGGCCCACATTCATAAAAGATTTAATAAAAGGGTTAATACTGACAATACTTCTCGGGGGGCCGATTCTTGCAGCAGTACTGACATTTTTCCAATATGCCGGTCCAGGTGCATGGTTGTACTGCTGGATTGCTGTTGGCCTGTACATGCTTGCCGCCCAGTACATCGCACCGACCTGGATTATGCCTCTTTTTAATAAATTTACTTTACTTGAAGAAGGCAAGCTCAAAGAGGCGCTTTTTTCTTACGCACGTTCCATAGATTTTCCTTTAAAGAATGTTTTTGTAATGGACGGTTCAAAGCGTTCTGTCAAATCAAACGCCTTTTTTACAGGATTCGGCAAAAATAAACGTATTGTTTTGTTCGATACTTTGATTAAGCAGCATACGATTTCAGAGCTTGTGGCAGTGCTGGCCCATGAAATGGGACATTACAAGAAAAAACATATAATGAAATCGCTGGTTATGGGAATTATTCAAATAGGGCTGATGTTTTTTCTACTGTCTTTGTTCATTTCCTATCAGGGACTGTTCGATGCGTTCTTTATGGATAAAAAATCTGTTTATGCAGGTCTGATATTTTTCTTTCTATTGTACTCCCCGGTTGACCTGTTTATAGGTCTTTTTTTGCATATTCGCTCACGAAAGAATGAGTACGAGGCAGACAGGTTTTCCGTGGAAACTACCAAAGATCCGGGTTCTATGGTAAAAGCATTGAAAAAGCTTTCAGTTCACAACCTTTCAAATCTTTTGCCTCACCGGCTGTATGTGTTTTTAAATTATTCCCATCCACCGGTTTTAAAGCGGGTGGAAGTTATCGAGAATTTAGCGCCGGCCATAGTCGAAACTGAATAATAAGAAAGATCGTAACTACTCAGGTGGATAGGCTGAAGGCTGAAGACTGTTAGGAAAAAACGCATTTTGAAACCACGTTTGGTGCAAAAATCACATTCCACCAAAATACGGCAATCGTACTCTTCTGACCCCTTCAGCCTTCAGTCTAAACAGCTTCAGCCTGACTACATGAGTAGTCACGAATATAGTTCCTTTTCGATTTCTCTCACACAATACTCAAAAAGATCAACCAAAGAGATTTCAAAACGACTATTTGTTTGTGCATCTTCCATCAAGCCGGCAACTCGGCCTTTAAGTATCGGCCATATTTTATTGACAGTTTCTGATAAAAATGTTGTCGGTTCCTCCAGTGCAAGAGTTCCTTTTCCCCGGCCATGATGTTCGGCCAAAAGATAAATCACCAGCAATCGTTTAAAGATCTCGACCAGGGCATCATTTTTCCATGAAACGTCATCTTTTTTCAGACGGTCAATGAGTTTTTTAATGGAGAAACCGCCCAATCCGCCGATAAGGCCGCCAAGCAAAGCACCGCCTCCAAGTGAAAGACCGCCGGCCATAATATCAGCGGCCAGTCCCGAAAGAACACCGGAAATAAAACCCGCGAGAAATCCTATCTCTTTTTCCGAATAACTATCGCCGGCCAAGCCTGAGATCTGTTTAATATCTGCTTCGAATTGAGCACGGCCCTCAGCATCAATACCCCACTGCTCCATCAGGTGTTTTACATATTCGTCGATTTGATTCTGCAGCTCGGATTCAAGTTTCCTAAAAACTTCCTCAGGATCCTGGTCATCCTCTAATGAAAATCGCTGGTGTGAGGTGTGGAGAACCACCTGAGCAGCAGCCTGGGCACAGGTTTTTAAAACCTGGTTCTGTTGATCCTGAAAAATATTAATCAGCCTTAACAGACCACTTTCCTTTGTTGGTTCAAGCAGAGGCAGAATCTTATTTAACAGTTTCAATTCTTGTAGCCAGTTTCGGGAAAAAGCATCCAGTACCGCTACATTCTCAAGGCATTTATAATGACCAAATTGAGAGAAATAGGCTTTTTCCAGGTTTTTAAGGTCAGTGACCGAAAATTGCGAGGCTATATCGATCCGGTTTAAAACCATAATCGTTGGCTTTCCAAGGGCATCAAGAAGTTTCAACTCATCATTGATATAACCGGCGTCTTCGGGTTTCTCCTGGGCGTTTACCTGGTAAAGGACAACATCGGCCCGGGCGCGAACATTTCTGGCAGCAGAAAAAGAGCAATAGAGTGCACGGTTAAAAAGCTTGTCTACCACCTCGTTCATGATCCAGCCGATCCTACCGTTTTCCCGTTCAAGGCGGGTCAACAACTTCCCCACATGTCCGAATCCCGGTGTATCCCAGAGCCATATGACATCATCTTTCCCCTCGAGATATACATGCCGTTCCGGTTCGGAAGTCACATGGGGAGCATCATTTATCTCTCCAATGTCCTTTCGAAGCAGCGTACGGGCTAAAGTGGTTTTTCCGATATTGGTATGCGAGATGATGCTGATTAATATTTCAGTTTTTTTGCTCAATGATTTTTTCTCCATAATGCGGCGGCAAGTTCTGAGTCATTTTCCCTGCCTATTATCTCTAAATTTGTCCAAAAGAACTTGTTTAATCCTACAAAATCTTCAAGCAGGGTCTTCCAAAGTAAAAAACGGGAGTTTTGCTGCTGCTGAGTAAGTCGTGAATAATCCACAATAACGATACATGAGTTCAAACGCTGAAGAATCCTGCTCAAAAACTCGCCATGGACTTCGTTTTCAGGAGTTTGTGCGGCATTAAAGCAAAACACGGGAATTCTTTCTCGATTCTGTGATTTGGAAAGGTTTCCTCCCCACGGGATATTTTCTACAATGAGTTTGTCCTGATGTCCGTAAACCCTTTCAAGAGTCTCATTTAGCAAGAAAAGATTTTTATCATCCAGAGTGTAACTGTAGGAGTAAAGGGCAAGGTTTGTTGAATCCAGGCGCCATTTCTTAAAATAAGGCAGTGTCAGATCCAGCTCAATAGATCTGGATAGTTTCTTTATTTTAAGTCTTGTATGAAAAAGGAGCAGAAATCTTGGTAAAAGGATATAAAAAACAGCGGATGCTGCGAAAAGATGTATCCATGCAGCACCCATATTTTCTTCAGGCATGCTTCCTTGCGTTAACAAGAGGACAGGTGCGAAAATGACTTTGCCAAGACTCATGACAATCGATTTATCGAAGGTGGAGAACCATGCAAACTGGTATTCCTGAAAAAGGCCTCTTAAGTAAAGGCCGGCCACCACACCACACGTAAGGGCAATAGCCATACCATGGAGGATTAAGGAGAGTCGGGCTGCCGACAAAGCATTGGCCTGTTGTAGCCATAGTTCGATAAAATAAATCCGGGCATTTCGTAAAAGTGCGGCCTTTTTAGATCTCTTTAGAAAAAGGAGATTAAATTTTTCTATTATACTCCTGGCAAAGTTAATCAGTTGAAATGCCGTGTTTGCTGGTGGAAGGCTGTATTTTCGAAAGATTATGCCCTTAAATAGCAATAAAAGATAGACGGCAAAGTTCCAGCCAAGGAGAATCATTAAGGGGTTTAGCAGAATGTTGATCTTGGGGCCGGAGCCAAGATAGTTGGAGCCTAAGCCTATGAGGAAACTTATTAAAAAGAGCAAACCTGATCTGCCAAGCTTGAAGTCAAAGACCATGTAATAGGTCGGAAAGTTAATATTATGGCGACCTGCTGCTAATTTTTCAAGGCTTCGACAGAACCTGGCAAAATAATCCGAATCTTCAAGAAAAGGCTCCATTTTTTTTCGAACCGTTTCTAAAAGAGAGGAGGGAAGGATAACGCCCTCATGGTCTGTTTCACCAAGTGCCCTGAAAAATAATATTCTTCGCGCGTCCTTTTCCAGCATAAAATATCCAGAATTGATTTTTTGTAACACTTTAGCTTTTTGAAAAGTAGCATTCAGGTGATCCGGTTTTAACGGCGAGTCCCTGTTTGAACGTATTAGTAAGCGTTAAGAAAAAACAACAAATAAGCAATTCTATTTGTAAGTCAGACAATATGCTGATTTAGCAAGTTTTTTATAAAAGGATTGCACCTGTTTTTTCTTTACGCTAACTTATGCGTGAGTTCGACACGTCTTAAAACCGGATTATCTTAATGCTACTTCGGGCTACTTTTCAAAAAGCTAAAATAATTTGATTTTGTAAAGTTATCTTGGCTTTATTTCGCCTTTCAAAAGCTGCTTGAGCCCTGTTAATGTCCCTTTCCAGCCCACGCCTTCGCCGGCCATAATAGAAACAATCACGTCTTCTTCCACGCTAACTTCTAAAATAATTTCTTCCTCATCTATCTTAAAGACTGCTTCTCCCCACCTTTCTGCAGGCAAGCCTGTTGTTTCACAGTCGTAATCCGTACGAATCTCTCCGGTCATGCGTATTTCGCTCATTGTGCTCCTCCTTTCCTCCTCGCTCCCTTGCATCCCTGTTTATTATGCAACATGTTCATTCTGTATCAGAGAAGAGGGTAGGTTTGCAACCATCCGTTATTTGTAATATCAACTTAACCCTTGACGCGTAACATTAAACCACATATGCTGCAAAGTGTCTATGATGTTGAAATAACTTAATTATCATTCTTAGCTGTTGATAGAAGACAAAAAACAGGGCGGCAAACATTTTATGAAAGATACTGCTATTACTAAAAAAAAGTGGGTTATATTTTCACTTGTGGCTATTGCGGTCTTTATGTCGACACTTGACAGCAGTATCGTAAATATTGCTCTGCCCGTTATTATGAAAGATTTAAAGGTACCGCTTACAACAATTGAATGGATACCAATGATCTATCTTCTAACAGTATCATCACTTCTGCTTTCTTTCGGGCGGCTCAGCGATATAAAGGGGAGGAGATGGGTCTATTGCAGGGGATTTTTTATTTTTTCAATTGCGTCCTTATTATGTGGAGTATCACCGGATGCTAAATGGCTGATTGCTGCCCGATCCTTGCAGGGGATTGGTGCTGCAATGCTAATGGCCTGTTCACCGGCACTTGTTGTCGATACTTTTCCTGTATCAGAAAGAGGGAAGGCGCTGGGAATGGTCGGCACCGTTGTTGCTGCAGGATTAACTGCCGGACCTGTACTTGGCGGCCTGATTATTAATTTTTTTTCATGGAGGGCAATATTTTTAATTAATATTCCCATTGGTATCGTATCTGCGATTTTAGCTTTTCGAATTCTTAAAGGCGGAAAAGGAGACATTGTTAGAAGAGAACCTTTTGACTGGAAAGGGGCGCTGTTGCTGGCATTTGGTTTAAGTCTGTTTGTTATGGCACTTTCACATGCTTATGACTGGGGATTTATTTCAGTGCGAACATTATTATTTTTAATTGGTTCAATTTTTTCCCTGATATGGTTTCTTCAGATTGAAAAAGGGATGGATTATCCCATATTCCAAACGTCTCTTTTAAGTATTCGCCTCTTTTCTTTGCCGGTTATCTCAGCAGCTATACTTTTTGTCAGCCTTTTTACAATGGTCTTCCTTATGCCTTTTTATCTGGTTCATCCCTACGGATTCTCTATTGATAAGGTTGGATACACAATGGTAATTCCTTTTACCTTCCTTTTCTTTATAAGCCCTCTGTCAGGTTACATTTCAGACAGGATCGGATCACGCATGCTTTGCACACTTGGGATGTTGCTGATGTCAATAGCACTATTTTATTTGTCACAGCTTACATCATCAAGCACATATATTTCGGTTGCCTGGCCCCTTGCTCTGGTGGGAATCGGAACCGGGATTTTTATTTCTCCAAACAATTCAACAATTATGAGTGCAATTCCGCAGGCCCACAGGGGTGTAGCATCCGGCGCTGTTGCAACATCAAGAAACATTGGTATGGTTATCGGCGTTGCGCTGTCGGGACTTATTTTTAACAGTATCTTTCATACACTTAGCGGGGGACTCACTTTAAAAGTATATAAGCCGGAACTAGAAGCGTTTTTCATGACTTCTTTTAAATGGGCTATGCTTACAGGGGGATCGGTTGCAGGAATCGGTGTGATTGTATCATTTTTACGCGGACCTGAACCCGGACGAATAAGAATGAAAACTTAAAGATTCAATAAGAGAACATTGAAAGAGTGGAGCTTTAATTTTTGAAGAGAATGTTAAATTTTACTCCAATTCCTGAATATGCAGTTCTGACTATTTTACCGCTTGCCATCATCTTTTTTCCGGATTTGGGAAAACAAAAAGTTAATGAAATTTCTTGCCCGATAGAAAATTTCCTGTCAGTACTAATAAAAACTCCAGAAGTGCACAAATCTTGAATAGACGCTTTAAAATGAGAATTCATTATAGAACATTCCGCTATTACCGGATTTTTTCCATTAAAAATTATTCTTGAATCTTTTCTGGCTTGAGAATCCTCTATAATGGTATTTTGTTCCGAAGCTCCCATAACAAACCTTTAATTATCGTTAAACATTTTGTCAAGTATTTTTATGAATAATTTCAAATAGTAAGTGCAAGTTAATACCATTATTTTGTAAAATAATACCACTTGAAAGTAAAATATTACCAACAATTATTGACGAGCACGTAAAAAGTTTGTTTACAAGCGATATTGTTTTTCATGACTTCTTTTAAATGGGCTATGCTTACAGGAGGATCGGTTGCAGGAATCGGTGTGATTGTATCATTTTTACGCGGACCTGAACCCGGACGAATAAGTTAGAATTACAGGATGATATCGTAAAAAGTCTTTGAATAATCACCAGATGGCATCGTTCCAAGGCTCATATACCCCCGCTAAAAATCAGCGGGATAAAAAGGCGTAGCGGGTTTTCAGGGACGAGACTATACACATAGTATGTCTAGACCCTGAAAGACCGCTACAACGCAGTAGATGAGACTTTTTACGACGCCATCAAGTTTGGAGGTATAAAACAGGAAAAAATGGGCGGAAATCTGTTTCGTATTGAAGGTATCGGGGAAATTTTGTTTGAACGTAGTACAAGGGCAAAGCGAATCAGTATTTCCGTGCGGCCTTTCAAAGGTGTTCGAGTTGCAGTCCCTTATAGGATTTCATTCGAAAAAGCCATGGAGTTTGCCGGTTCCAAGAGGGGCTGGATAAAAAAGAATCTGGAAAAAATGAGACAAATGGAAAGGGATCATAAAATCCTTTCCATAAAATTCAATGATATTGATCGATATGAAGCCAGGAGAATCCTTGTCAAAAGGCTGGATGAACTGGCAAAAGCGCATGGCTTCAAATATAACCGTGTATTCATTAGAAACCAGAAGACCCGCTGGGGGAGTTGTTCGTCAAAAAACAACATCAGCCTCAATGTCAAACTTGTCAGGCTGCCTGAAAGATTGACAGATTATGTCATCATTCACGAGCTTGTTCATACCCGGATTAAAAGTCATAATAAGAAATTTTACGCCGAGTTAGAGGAGATTGCAAATGATCGGAAATCGTTGGATAGAGAACTGAAAAAATATGGCGTAGGGTTGCTGTAATCAAAAGATTTAAATTTCGTACTTACAGATGAGCCAGTTTCAAAATGTTCAATTTTGTCCAAGGTCAAGAAAGGCGAAAATTTTAACCAGAGGAATACATTGAGTATTTCGAGGATTAAAATTTGAGCCTGACGCAGAGATTGGGCAAAAGGAGACGTTTTGAAATTGGCTCAGATATGCACAAAAGACATAACAATGCGGCCTTACTTGAGCAAAGATTCTATAATGAGTTTTGTGACCTTAGATCAGGCTTCTTCAAACCACAGGATGGAGTGAACCAAATAAGCTTGCAGAATATTTGCAAACCTTCAATGCCGCAAATCGACTCCATCTGGAATCTTTTTGTACATCATTCAACAAGACAGACTCTCCTGTTTGCGCTACATATCCGCCAATGCCTTCTCCAAGTGGCAATTTGATCTTTTTTTGAAAAAATTCAGATTTTTCACCTCTTGAAACCTCCCAGTACAGCTCTTCTCCCTTGGAATTCAGGAGGATGACCGCAGTCACCTCAGGGTTGAGTATTTCCTCCGAAAGGCTCATCACCTTGTTAAGCATGGGATCAAGATTTAAGTTGGAAGAGATTGCCACACTCGCCTGAAAAATTGTATCAACAATTGAGGTAACTTTGATATCTCTTTCAAGTTCTTTGGCTAAAAAAATCAAGGCTGTGTACATTAATGGACGGTGAGGGAACAATAAAGATCAATTTACCGCCGGCAAGAGAGAAAGTCTTGATATTAGAGCTGTTTTCCAGGTAGGCAGCTAAACTGTAATGGCTTCCGGATACTGTAATTTTTTTATTGCATTCAGCGTTTCCTTATAGTAAGCGTAAAAAAGATTATCAGCTTCGAAAGCGATAATCGAACAATCAGAAAAACGCATGAGTGATCTAAGCTTATGTCCAATCCTTATCAGAGCAAAATGCTTTTCCATAGAATTATTTTTGTATCGACGTTAACAGGTTGAAATAAATCTTAAATTTCAATTTAGATATAATATCTACTGAAAGTCAATACAAATGTACTCCACATATACACGCTTGTTGAAAAAGCAAAGAGACCTTTGCAAAACGCCACTTTTTTCCCAATTCCTGCGGCAGACTCAAATTTTAATCCTCGAAATATTCTATATATTCCTGTGGCTGATTTTCGCCTTCCTTGAACTTGAGCAGATAAGCGCAGACTTCGAAAATTAGCGTTTTTCAAAGGTCTCGCAAAGTCTTTAAGTAATTTTCTGACTTATTAAGCTGCTTTCTCTGTAGGTTCTCAAGTGACAAAATCATCTTACGCTTTCACATAGTCCCTCCCTACCGGCAGCAATTCTGAAATTGAGAACCCTTTACTCAAAGACTATGAATTGTTTGAGTCATTCAATCAGAAACGTGATTCTTGCAAAAGGAGGGAAATAATAATGAAAAGACATTTAATAACATATGTTTTGGCAATTTTAAGTGTTGCAGTTATTTTGGCCATTCCGTTTCCTTCAAATTCCGCGGTCTGGACAAACCTTGACCTCTATGGAGGCCAGGTCTATGACATCGCCATTGACCCGGTTACTCCGGATAAAATGTTTGCAGGAATCTATATGGGGGACGGTCTTTATTTGTCCGAAGATGGAGGAAATACCTGGCAGGGAGTAAATTCAGGAGGTCAAATTCCAGGTGAAGATGAATTTAAGGACCACGCAGTGTACGCAGTAAAGATTGCACCAAGCGATAATAACGTGGTCTGGGTGGCACACAACTACTGGGTTGAAAAAAGCATGGACGGCGGACAGACCTGGACTCACATATTTAACAGGGACATGCAGCGGGATTGTACCGATTGCGGTGGTTCTGGTGACGATATGCGTTTTTGCAGGGCTCTTGCTGTTGATCCTTCCGACCCCCAGACAGTATTTGTGGGTACATCCGGAGCAGATGGGGCTTTTGGTTTACCGGGAGCTATTTATAAGACCCAGGATGGGGGAGTTACCTGGAAAAAAATAAACCAGGGAAATGACTTCGATTACACGATTATGGATATCGATATTGATCCTCAGAATAATAATATTATCTGGGCTGTGACAAGCTCCTGGGGTATTGGGGGCTGGTTCGGCACGCTCTACCGAAGTGAGGACGGGGGAGAGACTTGGACCAACATACATACTTTAGCCGGGGGACGTGTAACGGTTGCGGTAAAGCCTGATGATTCAAATACTGTCTTTACCGGAGGCGCCTGGGGTATGGAAAGACACTATTTTGATGGTACTGTGTGGCAGTACATCTGGCCGGTAATTCCCGAGGATTATCCAAATTTTGGCTGTCGTCTGGCGTGGGACATAGCCTTTGATCCTCAAAATCCGGAAATCATTTATGTGCCCTGGAGAAACACGTATTTTGGAGATTATCTTCCAAGGGTTTCAAGAAGTATAGATGGCGGAATCGTCTGGGAGACCTATATTGTGGACTACGAGTTTCAATGCCTCAAGGTCCATCCTGCAAACGCCGAGGTTCTCATGGGAGGGGGAATGTATCTTGGAATGAACAAGAGTCAGGACCATGGACAAGGCTGGACTCCTGTTAATGATGGGTTAAATGGAGTCATTGTCTATGATGTCCAAAATGGTCCAAATGATTCCACGCACATGCTTGCAGGTACGCTCTCAGGGTTATTTGAAAAAAAACAGGGCCAGGACTGGACGCGGCTGCTGCCATATTCAGTCCAGTCGGTTGAGTTTGACCCTGCAGACAGCCTGACATTTTACTCAGGCCTTTATAGCGGTTATGTTGCAAGGACAACAGATGGCGGCTTTATATGGGATTACTATTATCTTGGATCGAGTATATTTGACATCACCATCGACACCACTAACACCAATACGATTTATATAGCTGCAGCAAGCGGGGTTGATCCTGGAAAGATATGGAAGAGTATCAATGGCGGAGATTCATATTCAGAAAAACTGGATGGAGCAAATCTTTCAAATAAAGCATACGATTTTAACGTAGTCACAATTGATCCGTTAGACTCCCAGCATATCTTTGCCGGTGGTGGTAATTTTTATTCCCCAAAAGTCTTTGGAGATCTGTGGGAGAGCACGGATGGTGGAGACAACTGGGTTCGAAACCCACTTAGCCTAAATGACGTAATTGTAAACGACGTGTTGGTTGATCCGGTAAACGCCGATATCATATACGCCGGTTGTGGGTACAGCGGCGGCACATCAGTTCCCCTATATAAGAGCACAGACAAAGGGGTTACCTGGGCTGGATCCTTTGAGGGAATCCCTGATGAGTTAATTATATTAAAAGGACTCTGGGGCAACTCCGAAACAGATGTATTTGCAGTGGGTTATAATGGCACCGTACTCCACTATGACGGAATCAACTGGTCTTCCATGACCAGCGGAACGACGGAATTTCTTTATGGTGTATGGGGCAGCTCCGGAATAGATGTGTTTACCGTGGGTTTAAATGGCACCGTAATCCACTATGACGGAATAAACTGGTCTTCCATGACCAGCGGAACGATAGAACATCTTAATGGTGTATGGGGCAGCTCCGGAACAAATGTGTTTGCCGTGGGTTACAATGGCACCGTACTTCACTATGACGGAATAAACTGGTCTTCCATGACCAGCGGAACGACAGAACATCTTGATGATGTCTGGGGCAGCTCCGGAACAGATGTGTTTGCCGTGGGTGATAATGGCACCGTAATCCACTATGACGGAAACAACTGGTCTGCGATGGCCGGCGGAACGATAGAACATCTTCATGGTGTCTGGGGCGGCTCCGGAACAGATGTGTTTGCCGTGGGTGATAATGGCACCGTAATCCACTATGACGGAATCAACTGGTCTGCGATGGCCGGCGGAACGACAAGAAATCTAATGGATGTTTGGGGCAGCTCCGGAACAGATATATTTGCCGTGGGAAACATGGGCACAATTCTTAACTATGATGGAATCACCTGGTCCGACATGGGGCAAGATTCAAAAGAACAGTACCGGGGGGTGTGGAGCAGCTCGGGATCAGATGTCTTTGTCAGCGGGGGTTCAGGGAGCATCCTTCATTACAACGGCAGCACCTGGTCCTTCATGAGGCCCGAGGGGAGCTGTGATAATGCTGTTGTAGACATGGAATTTCATAATCAGGATAATAATGTACTGTATGCTGCCAGCTTTGGAGCAGGAGTGTACCTTTCCCCCAACCAGGCCGGAAAATGGCTTAATTTGGGAACACCGGAACATCATGTGTTTGCCATTTCAACCGGTTCTCTTTATGCCGCTACCGAAGACGGGGTCTATCAATGCACAGGCACTGGTGTTATTGCCGGGGATGTAACAGATGCCGGTAATCAATCGGTCATTGATGGTGCAACTGTCTTTAATGATCTGGGAGCAACGACTATCAGCGTAAATGGAGAATACATGATGGTCTCCCCGGCTGCTGCAAGCTGTATGGTTACTGCCATTAAAAACGGTTATATTAATAAATCTGTTGATAATGTTATTGTTTACGGTGGAGATATTACCTGGTTAAATTTTGCTATGGAAGCAGGTAGTTCCACCCCGCCACCAGATGGTGACGGTAACGGCGGCGGTGTGTGTTTCATAAAAACCGCAGCTATAGACTTTACAAGTGATGAGAAACGATTGATGTATGCATGGCCCTTCATTAATTTTTAGCTAAGGGTTCACTCATAAATTAATTCACAATTTTTTAGCGTTGAGGCGCCTGGCTGGCAAGGCGCGAAAACGCAGTAATATCTGGCATATTGCGAGTTTTCGCAACGCAGCCAGGCGGGATGCATCGTTGCGACAAATGTGAAGTTATTTTTGAGTGAGCCCTAAGGTGCAAGAAAGCCCGAATATTTACGTCTATTAATATACGAGTTAAGATATTGCTGCATGCACAACTGAACGTATTATTGAAAGGTGGATGAAATGAATAATAAAAGGAGGTTTTGCTATTGTATCATATTTACCGGACTTGCTATTCTCCTTTTTTTAAATAATGAGCTTTGGGCTGCTACACTCTTTCAACAAATGGGAATTTCTTCTTCACCCAACCCTGTAGGGTCCGGAGCAAGAGCAATGGGAATGGGCGGGGCATTTATTGCCATTGCCGATGATGCTACGGCAGCCTCCTGGAATCCGGCAGGTCTCATCCAGTTAGAAAAACCCGAGCTGTCAATGGTCGGAGCGTATCTCAACAGAAGAGAGGAATTTTCTTCGGATAGCCATCCTGAAATTAATAATACCGGGGAAGTTGATGACGTCAACATAAATTATTTCAGTGTTGCTTATCCTTTTCATTATTTTCGTAACATAGTGGTTTCTGCTAATTATCAACGGCTTTATGAATTTGAGCGTGGTTTTGATTATCGTTATGACTTATCTGGTGCGGGCCTGGATCTTTTACAGGACAAACACTTCAATCAGGAAGGTTCTGTGGGCTCTCTCGGGTTGGCTGCTGCGATTGAGATAACACCCGACCTTTCTTTTGGGGCCACCTTAAACATCTGGACAGACAAGTTATTATGGAAAAACGGATGGAAAGAAACCTATTCAGAACATGGTGTTGGGACTGTGGGAGGTAATCCGGTCACCATTGATACAAACATTACCGACAAATATTCCGGTTTTAGTGGCGTTAATGCAAATTTTGGTTTCCTGTGGAACATAACCGAGTACCTCGCGCTCGGGGCCGTCGTTAAAACGCCTTTTGACGCCTCTATTGACCACGAATTCAGCTTCACACAAACAAGTGTATTTGGTCCTCCTTTAAATACTACCGTAACAAATCATCAGACTATAAAGGAAAACGTGGAGCTTCGTATGCCTTTATCATACGGCCTCGGGTTTGCCTGGAGGTTTTCAGACACATTTACCATAGGTCTGGACGCTTACAGAACCGAATGGAGCAAATATATTTTAACCGATGGTCAAGGCAATGAATTTAGCCCTATAGATGGCCGGCCAAAAAACGAATCCGATATCAAGGACACCTCTCAAATCCGAATCGGCGGGGAATTTCTATTTGTCATGCCAAAAAGGAACATGGTCGTTCCGGTCAGGGCAGGCCTTTTTTATGATCCAGAACCATCACACGGAAAGATTAATGATTTTTATGGGTTTGCCGTTGGATCGGGAATAGCCTATAAGCAATTCATTTTCGATGCAGCCTACCAATTTAGGTGGGGAAGGAATATAGATACCGGTGATTTAATTGCCGGTTCAGAGGCTGATTTAACTCAGCATTCGTTCCTTGTTTCAATGATTTATCATTTTTAGGTATCCGACAGCAAATCAATTTTCATACCTGTTGGGTTTTAGAGAACCCGGTCTTGCCTTTGCCGGAAAAATATGGGTGAATACCAGATCATGAAGAAGTCGATACGATCAGTCCTCTTTCTTATTTTATTTTCCTTATCAATATTATCACTTTGGTGCTGTGCCGAACCTTCACGGAAGCCCGCTTATTTAAAAGATGGCAAAGAATATGGCAAAGTCAGCGGAACTTTCAGGCATCGCTGGTGGAACTACTATGAGCGCGCGCTCTCTTTTACTGAAGGAAAATATTATAGCAATGCGATTTCGGATCTTAAGGAAGCTATCCAGCAACGGGAAAAAGATCAACGCATGGCCCGCACTTACGGGATGCACTTTATTGATTACTTCCCTCACAGGGAAAAAGGTATAGTCTATTATGAAACGGGTAATCTGGAAGCAGCAAAAGAGGAGTTAGAATTATCATTACGCCATTATCCGAGTGCAAAGGCCAGATATTACCTCGATCAGGTCCGGAAGAAATTGATTTTTCGAGAAGGAAAGGCCGTATCACCGCCCTGGCTCCGGCTGGATTATAAAGCCGGTGAGATCTGGACATGTGACGATCCAGTGATAATTTCCGGTGTTGCAGAGGACGTCCACTTTGTGTCGGCCATTAACATCAAAGGGCTGCCTCTTTTCCTTGAAGGTTCAAAAAAGCAAATATCCTTTAGAAAAACCTTGAGACTATCTCAGGGACTACATTCAGTTGAGATTAGGGCGGAAAATCTTGCTGGAAAGGTTTCAAAAAAGAAAATCCTTTTCCACGTAGATAGACAGGGACCTGTTATTACTATAGAGGATGTCAGGTTTAATAAGGACAAAGCAAAAAAAATTGTCACTATCAAAGGCTCTGTTTATGATATCTCTGATGTTTTTAGCTTAACTATCAATGATAGAGAAATTCTTGATAGAAAAGGCAATGAGGTTTTTTTCACTGAAATAATAATCACAGATAGAGACAGTTTAAAGTTGGCAGCACGCGACAGACTGGGAAACCAGACGTCAGCCCAACTCCCGCTGAAACAGCGCATAGCTGGTAAAGCGCCCATAATGCTCGCCGATACAGGTTCAAGTTATCAGGCCATTCTTATTGCAGGCCTTTTTGGACCCAGGGATGCAAACCCTCCAGTCATTAAGCTTAAGGGATGGACTGATACACAAACCGTTTTCTTGGAAAAGATTTTTCTTGAAGGCCAGGTCAGTGATGAAAACCAGATTGTAAGTCTTACAATCAATAAAGCTCCCATACTTCGTCGCACAGGCCCCTATATTTTTTTCAACCACGTGATAGAACTTAAAGAAGGGAAAAACACAATCGTAATTGCTGCAAAGGATGACGCCGGCAATACGGCAATTAAGAAAATCACCGTCATAAGGCGGATTCCTAAAGCACTTCAATTGAATGAACGGTTAAGTTTGACAGCATTGCCGTTTGAGCAGAAAGGAGCTGTTTCCAAGGCAAGCCTTGCATTTCAGGATAACCTGATCGATGCCCTGGTCAATCAGAATCGTTTTCGGGTAGTTGAAAGAGATAGTCTTGATCTGATCTTGCAGGAACAAAAACTGAGCCGTACAAAACTATTTGATAGGCATACAGCCCTGCAACTTGGAAGATTAACGGCTGCTCAGGCGGTTATTACCGGAAGTATCATTGAAACTCGTGCAGGCATTGAAGTCGTAGCCAGGATGATAGATGCTGAAACATCCGAAATCCTTGCGACAGAAGATGTCTTTGATAAAAACAGGGACCTTCCAGCCTTAATGAATCTTGCCGAAGGAATGGCCATTAAATTTCATATAGAATTTCCATTAGTAGATGGCCTGATTATTAAGTCCACGGGGGAATATATATTTACAACTCTAGGACAGGATGTAATTAAGCCCCAAAGAAGGATTATTGTTTACCGGGATAAACAAATAAAACATCCTTTAACAGGAAAAGTGCTTGGAGTAGAAATGCAAATCATTGCTAACGCCATTGTTACACAGGTGCAGTCTGAAATCTCAAAGGCCGAGTTGATAGAAAAAAAACATCAGCTTATCAGTAATCTGGACAAAGTAATAACTAAATGAGCCAATTTCAAAACGTCCCCTTTTGTCCGATATCTGCGTCAGGCTCAAATTTTAATCCTCGATCCGCCTCAGGCGGACCTGTGGTTAAAATTTTCGCCTTCCTTGATCTTGAACAAAATTGAACATTTTGAAACTGCCTCAAATAACAAGTTCATTAGATTTGATTATTTTTTATGAAGCATTTGACAGACCAGACCCTTCTGGCCGGATGTATTTCCGGTAACAGGCTCACACAGGAAGCATTCGTAAAGCGGTTTTCCAACCTTGTTTATACATCAGTTCAATATATATTAAAGGCCAGAAATATTTCATACTGCCGGTCTGACCTTGAGGATCTGCATAATACTATCTTTGTTAAGCTTTTTGAGAGAGGATGTAAAAAATTAAGGCAATACAAAGGGAAGAATGGGTGCAGTCTTTCCTCCTGGATCAGGCTTATAGCGATTCGAACCGTCCTAGATCACATCCGTAAAGAGCGCACTGATGCCTTGAACTGGAAGGGAAGAGCTTTGTCGCTCGATCCCTTTATTAACATAAAAAGCAAAACACCTGAGATATGGACTCTGATAAACAAGACACAACAGTTTAATCTGATCCGAGAAGGGCTCCGCTCCTTGTTACCAAGAGACAGGCTTTTTATAAAACTCCACTGTCTGGAAGGACTGTCCATCAGTGAAGTGGCGGGTATGCTGAGAATATCTGAAGGAAACGCCTACTCACTAAAACATCGGGCAATCAAGCGACTAAAGACAAAAATTGACTTAACTACGGAAGATATCACTTCATAATTCACATGCAAGAAAAATCGATTTATTACGTCTATAATAAGTAAGGGCTAAGGGTTCACGAAACATCTGTAACCATAACCGAATAGATTGGAGCATACGATGAAAACAAAATGTAACACAGAAGAAGTCCTGGCAGGTTATGTGGAAGACCGTCTTTCCGATAAAGAGCGGTCGAAAGTCGAGCACCACCTTGCCTTCTGTGATACATGCCTGCAAGAGGTTGTGGTTGCTAGAAAAATAATTCATGGCTCAGAATTTTTTGAGACAGATACTGTGCCGGATGATGTAACTAAGCGCGCCATCGAAGCCATTAGGGTGATCAGGGGTAATTCATTGCTTGACGGAATTTCAATATATTTGAACCTATTGTTTTCCAAATGTATAGACACATTAATCTTGTTCTGGCCATGGAAAACACCTGGACTTGCACCTGTGCGCGGCAGCAAAACGGTTATTGCAAAAGATTTGATTTTACTTAAAAAATCCTTTTCTGATTTGGACGTGGAGATTGAAATCGAAAAAAGAGACCAGGATAAAGCGTCTATTAGAGTTATGTTGTTGAGAGATAACGCTCCCAAAAAGCCCATTAGAGTTACCCTTTTCAAAATGGAACGGGAAGTGGCCTCTTTCCCTCTGAACAGATCGGCTAAGCTATTTGAGGAAATACCGTTTGGGCACTATGTGCTGGTATTTACTAGAAAGGGAATAAAGGCTGGAGAATATTCATTCGAAATCAAGGAAACTCGTTATGAAAAACAAAAAGACTGATAAAAATGGTTCCGGGTCGAGCAATATCGAAAAAATACTTAAACAACGGGAGCACCTTGAACAGATCCTGAAGGAAAAGTACCGTAAAAAAGTAGTTATTCTTTTCACGGATATCTGTGGTTACACAGAATATATTGATAAAAGAGGCGATATCAGCGGTCGGGCTTTGCTCGTGAAGCACAATAGCATTTTATTGCCGATTGTTGAGGAAAACCAGGGAAAAGTCATCGAAATCATCGGAGATGCAGTAATGGCGTCTTTTTCAAACTCATTGGACGCAGTAAAGAGCGCAATTGCAATCCAGAAAAGACTTAAGGAATACAACCTTGAGACGGAAGCGGCAGATAGAATCCATGTGAAGATTGGGATAAATACCGGTAAAGCCCTGGTGGACGAAAAGGCAGTCTTTCAGAGCCTTACTGGAGCTGTATCAAATGTTGCTTCACGCATCCAAGCCCAGGCTGGGAAGGATCAAATTCTTCTTTCTAAATCTGTCTACAGCCACGTCAGTGGAAGCGAAGATATCCTGTGCAGATTTCACAGCAGAGTTAAACTAAAAGGGAAGTCCGAGTCATTGGAACTTTACAGGTTAGTGTGGCAGGACGAAGAGGCTGTCCTGGAAGCTGAGCCAAAGATTCGGCTTCACGAGAAACCATTGGAGAAAAAGGAAAAGCAACTTCCAAATGTGCTCCACCTTGAGGTTACGCGGGTTGGAGATCGTTTGAAGATGAGTGTTTATGAAAGAATTAAAGGCGATGAGAATACCATCCGCCATTATGAAGAAATCACGGTTTCTATGAGTTTGATCCAGAAGAGATGCAAAGATCTGGTAGATATATTGAATAGCGCAAATCGAAAAGGCAGAGTGTCTCGTGAAGTTATGGTTAGACTGCGAGAAGTGGGGCAGGTCCTACACGACGAGTTGCTTACTTTAAATGTAAAGGACAGATTAAAAAAGACCTTTGCCGAATATCTGCGCCTGCATATTGATGACCAGCTTGTCCATATTCCATGGGAATTGCTTAACGATGGTCAGAAATTCCTGTGCCAGAAGTTCAATATGGGTCGGCTTGTAAAAACTCGTCAGACACTCTTGGGTGTAAAAAGCCGTGCATTAGCCCGTCCTCTAAAGATGCTGATATTGGCTGACCCTGACGGAGATTTAAAAAGAGCATACGAAGAAGGGACCCAAATACGTGATTATATGGACCAAAACAGAGAGTTTATCAACGCAACTCTGCGTTCCGATAATATTGTGGCAGATTTGATAAAACAAAAGATTAGAAACTTTGACATGGTCCACTTTGCCGGCCATGCGGATTACAATCCGCAAAAACCGGAAGAAAGTGGATGGCGGCTGAGCGGTAGTAGCTTTAGTGCCAGAGATATTGCAAAAATGGCTGGAACGGCGACCATGCCTGCACTTGTTTTTTCAAACGCCTGTCAGTCTGCCCGTACCGATGAATGGACACTTCAAGAATACTTTCAAGATAAACTTTTCGGACTTGCCAATGCTTTTTTACTGGCAGGTGTAAAACATTATGTCGGGACCTTTTGGGAGATACTGGATGAACCAAGCAGACTTTTTGCACTTGAATTCTATAAGCACATATTTTCCGATGTAACCATCGGTGAAGCTATCCAACAAGCCAGGAAAGCCCTGATCAATCAGTATGGAGAACAGACTATAGTCTGGTCAAGCTATCTTTTGTATGGAGATCCCACTTTTAATTATATGGATCAGATAAAAGACCAAAAGCAAAAGGAGGAGGTAGAGTCGCCCAATGTTGAAAGCTCTGCAGCAAAAGTTAGGACCAGGGAGGAGGTAATTGACTTTACCGATAAAGAGGATAATAAAAAAAGCCGGACGTGGTGGACTATAGCTGCTGGAATCGTTGTATTGGCTGTTGTGATCTTTTTGCTATCCCCCTGGTTTTTAAAGAGAAACGCGAAAGATTTTGAACAAAAGGCTATGGCCTATTTTAAGGCTGGAGAATATATAGAAGCTATCAAGACCTGCAAAGTTCTTTACGAAAATAATCCTAAACGAAGTTTGGCATACTTGATCTTAGGCAATATTCATTTTCTTGAAGGGGATTTAGGAAAAGCGAAATGGCAATATGAAAAGGCATTCAAAGCCGAACAGGGGTCTGATGCTGAGAAATCAGAAGCATTGATCAGACTCGGCAGAATAGCTTCTGTTGAGAATAAGCCTTACCAGGCTCTGGACCTTTACCAGCAGGCGGCTCAACTTATGCCTGAGAAATGGCAGCCATATGTCTCTCAAGCCATAATACAGGAACGCCGGGGACAGTATGATGATGCCCTCAAGTCTCTTTGCAGAGCCCGGGCCCTTTCTCCTGATGATCGCAGTATTGAAGCAATTGCAAATGAAACAAGAAACAAAGCCGTTTTTCTCAAAGATAAGGAAAAACGAGATAGAATTGACAGACTTGTAAAAGAACTCCTGAATAATTTTAATAAATCTGCCTCCCATGCCCTTTGGGACGGCTGGACCTCTCTACCCCTGACTGTTTGGATAATGGATTTCAGGAGCCGGGGATATGGTTTGCAGGAAGGAGAGGCAAAGCTTATAACTTACGGAATAATGCAACAGTTGGTTGAAAAATCCAGAGTGCAAATTATAGAACGGACTATACTGGACAAACTTTTAGAAGAATTGAAGCTTAGCACCTCAAAGCTGGTGGATAAGGGTACAGCTCTTTCTCTTGGAAAAATTATGGCCGCCAGGGTGATTTCAACAGGGCTGATCGTCCATAACAGAGCTCAGACTCAGGTAGCAGTCCGCCTTATTGAAACTGAGACTGGCCGGATAACGGCATCTATCAGTGAAGTTTTCTCCAATCCTGTTATGCCTTCTGAGATCGCAGAAAAATTGTCGAGTATTCTTTTGACAAGGCTGCAAACTATTTATCCACTTCGGGGTAAGGTTACGAGAGTTAGTGAGAAGGAAATTGTGCTCAATATCGGTCAAAAACATGGCGTTCGAATCGGCCAACAATTTAAAGTTATTGATACGGATTGGATATTAGAGGTGAATACGGTTCAAACCGATTTGAGTATCACAACAGTACAAAAAGGCCATGGGATTTTAAAGGCTGATCTTCGTGTAGAACTCCAACAGGTTAAGGCTCCGGATAGCTAACCCGGCTTGTAGTGTAATTAATCCCTGATTTGAGACATTGTCTCAGAAACGCGCCGATATGCATATCTATAAACTTTTCTCAATAATACTCAAATTTGACGTTCTTGCAAAATCGATGGGCTTATTAAGCGCTAAAGGGAGACAAGGAAACTTTTTTAACACAGCATCACGAAGGCGATTTCTTTGGTGAAATCGCAATTTTTGAACGCACTGTCTGATCGGGTACCGTACGTGCCAAAGGAGAAGTACGTGTTCTTACAGTGGATAAGAAAACGCTTCTCGGCAGAATACAGGAAGGCCCGTCACTGGCATTTCGGATTATAGAAAAGGTGTCTGCCAGGATCCGTGATTTGAGCGATCAGGTTAGCAAAATCTCAACGGAGTGGAATTCACTCAATTGTCTGTTGCGTGTTGCCTGTTGTTGGCGAGACCAACTTAGGGACCCCCTAAGTCTTCCCCACGCCGGAAAGAAACAGTCCCCGTAAACTAAGTTTTCAAAACCCTTTGATTATTTTAAGTAAATAGTTTATATACCAATCTGGTATTAATGACCAATGAAAAGTTCGGGCAGCTTTTTAATACGAATCACTCCGTTATCAGTCATTGTGTGAAAGCAATTAATGAGAAGATGAACAAAGATAAAAAGTTAAACACCAATTTGAAATATCTAATTCAAAATGCAAGCTATGACACCAAATACCCCCAATTTCGTTTAGTTTGCGCTTTACTATCCTGAATTGATCTCATTTTCCTCCGGAAACTCAACGACTTTAGAATCTGCAATTCTATCTCGTTGTCATTTAATTTCCAAAGCAAAAGATAACCCTAATCGTTTTTTTAAATAAGGAGGTGTGAAATGAGATTGAAAGTGATAATTGTAACTATGATGATTTTTTTGAGCATGGCTTTTATCTGTGCATGCAGCGAAGAAAAGACAGCTTCGCTTGAAGGAAATGAGGATATTGTAGCCGTTTTACAAAAAACACTTAAATGTCTTGATAAACCTGAAGTTAATAGGGAGATTTATGCAGATAATGCGATATTAAAGCAGGAAGACGGTTGGACAGGGCATATGCTTGAATTCAAAGGGTTGAAGGAAATCGAAAATTGGAGAAAAGATAGAAGCAGGATCTGGCGTCGAACTGGCTTATCCATCAGCAGCATCGAAAAGGAAGCTGGTATAGCTCATGTTAAATATAAGATTGACATTCAGGGCGTTCATACCGATGCGGAATTCAGTGTGCTTAGTTGCTCAGCCGAAATGTTAAAAATTGGACCATCATGGAAAATTAAGGAAGAAATAGCTAAGATTAAGCATAGGTAAGATCGATTATTCAATTGCATGACATTTTAACAATTCGAGCTTGATACTTTCTATATAGCAAAGCCTTTTGTACAGTTCTAAAACCTGATGTTTTACTCCAACTTATATGTAAAATTATCCTCCCATAAAAAGCTGTGATATCAACACATGAGCTTAACGTGGGTGATTTGCAGATTTCTTTCCAAAGGAGACATTTAACAGCCCGAAATAGTTAGGTATTCCATTTGCAAGATTAACCGGTTTTTGTGAGAATGCTTGAGCACCTTATGGCAAGTATACTTCACTTCAGCCCTGCCTTGCGCAACGCTTCAAAGAAAAAATCCCTATCCGCTTGATTTTTATAGGGCAATCTCTTTGCATAAGACAGAGCAGAAAATTTTGGATTTATCTTAAGGACTTCTTCGGCTTCAGCACGGGCCGCATCTCTAAGGCCTGCTCGACCATATATGGCTGCACAGGTCACATGTGTCAATATATCATTCGGTGCTTGATCGAGCCCTTTCTTACATGCCGTTATAGCCTCATCATATCTTCCCGCGTATAGGTAGTTCAGCGCTAAGCCCCGAAAGTACCAGCTTGGAGGGATAGGGTTGAGCCGTACCGCTCGTTCAGAATATCGAATTGCTTCTTGGTTCCTACCCGCAAGTCTGAGAACGTAACTCATCCACATATGGGCATTAGCGTCATTGGGAGCGAGTTCAAGTGCCCGCTCAATTTTGGTAATGCCCTCCTCATGCTTCCCGGTCATTGTATAGAGCCAGCCCAATTGGCAGTGGGCTATACTGTAAGAGTCATCCAAGGCGATGGCTTTCTGATTCAGTTCCATAGCCTTTGCAATGGATTTCTTAGGGGACTTACTTAAGCCAAAGAACACATCCATCCAGTAGGTTGCACCCAGGAGTCGGTATGCAGCAGCATACTGTGGATCCAATACAATGACATCCTCAGCAATCTTCCGGGCCAGTGCATTATCCTCTTTAGTTATCCTTAATAAAGTTTCGCTTCCTTGAATGTACTTTAGGTAGGCCTGAAGATTTTCTGTGCCTTTGGCGCGCAAACGAGCACTCTCCCCTACCGTTAAATTCACTCGGAGCTCTGCTATGATCCTCATAGTGATCTCGTCTTGTAGAGCAAATATATCTTTCAGCTCCCGATCATAGCGTTCCGCCCAAAGGTGATGGCCTGTTTGAGCATCGACAAGCTGAGCAGTTATACGCACTTTGTTACCGGCCTTGCGGACGCTGCCCTCCAGGACATAACGTGTACCTAATTCTCGGCCTACTTGTTGAACCATCACCGATTTGCCCTTATACGTAAATGATGAGTTGCGAGCAATCACGAAAAGTTTTGGAGTCTTGGACAGAGCTGTGATAATTTCCTCGGTAATTCCATCACTGAAGTACTCCTGCCTGGGATCATCACTCATGTTGGTAAAAGGCAGCACGGCTATGGAGGGCTTATCAGGGAGAGGTAGCGGTGCTTTGTCAGGTAGCCCGGCCTTGCGTAGGGCAACAACATAGCGCTCTATATCGGCTCTGTTTTTATAGGGGAGGGTCTTTGTATAAGACTCAAGAGAAAATTTGGGATTTATCCTGAGAACTTCTTTAGCTTCAGCGGCAGCCTCCGCTTGACGATCTAATGAAATATAACAAGCTGCAAGAAAAGCGTGGGCAACCAAGTAATCGGGGTTAACATGCACTGCCTTCTTGAATGTTTCAACTGCTTTGTCATATTGGCCAGTCATGAAATATGAGCGACCTAAAAGCCAAAAATAGTAGGTCGGAGGGAAAGGTGCGAGGCGCATTGCCTTCTCCGCAAATCCAATGCTTTCCTCCCACCTACCCGAACATCCTAAAGCCCCCGCCATAAAGATATTGTTGTGAGCCCCATTGGGATTGAGAGAGATAGCACGCTCCGCTTGAGCGATATTCTTTTCATACTGACGTTTCAAAAGGTAGATGCCACCAATCAAGGTGTGGGCATAGTCCAAGGTGTCATCCAGCTCGATAGCCTTTTGCGCGTATTTAAAAGCCATCTTCATAGATTTGGCACGAGATTCAACCCATCCAAACCTCGCATCATTCCAGTGAGTCCAACCCACCATCGAGTAGGCATTTGCATACCCAGAATGCAAGGCAATAGCTTGCTCGAATAACTGCCGTGCTCGAGTATTATCCTCTTTCGTATAACGATAATTATAACTCATTCCCTCAAGGACTTTTTCATACGCCTTAAGGTTCGTCGTCGTACCTCTATGCCAAAGGCGGGCTTGCTCGCCTTCTATGAGCTCTATTCGCATAGCTTTTGCGATTTCCAGGGTAATGTCATCTTGTATGGCGAATATGTCTTCCAGCACTCGGTCGTAGCGCTCCGACCAAACGTGATGTCCTTTTATCGCATCGATTAGCTGGGCAGTGATCCGGATCCGATCGCCTGCCTTCTGGACACCGCCCTCTAGGACATACCGCACCCCCAATTCCTCACTCACCTGCTGAACCTTCACCGGTTTGCCTTTGTAGGTAAACGTTGAGTTGCGGGAAATTACAAATAAATTTGGGATCTTAGATAGACCGTTTATGATTTGATCGGTAAGCCCATCGCTAAAATACTCTTGCTTCGGTTCTCCGCTCATGTTTTCGAAAGGCAGCACCGCAATTGATGGTTTATCAGGGAGTGGAAAGGCCATTTTCTCAACCGATGCAACTTCCATAGGAGGAGGAAAATAGAAGTGCCAGATAGCGAAAGCTCCAGCCACCACAATTAGCACAACCGCTGAGGCTACGGCTGCCCAACGCCATTGTTTTTGCTTTGGCCTCTCTTCTCCGATAACCTTGTCAGCATATTCGGGCTCCATCAGCACCTTATAGACACGCACAGGCTCAGCAATGTTTTTTATCGAGTGCTCACCCAAATACTCATACCCAACGTCCAGCTTGTTCTTGACCTGGTCGAAGGCTGTTCTTGAGATACAGATTCCTCCACCTTCTGCCAGCCCCTCCAACCTGGCCGCGATATTTACACCATCTCCATAGATAGTCTCTTCTTCCTCGATCACATCCCCGAGATTGATACCGATGCGAAATTCCATTTTCTTGTTTTCAGGAAGTTCGTTATTCCTCAGCTTGAGTTCCTTTTGGACCTTTACAGCGCATCGAACGGCATCCACCACACTGGGAAACTCGGCGAGCAAATTGTCACCCTTAGCGTCGACTACCTTGCCGTTTTGCCCCTCGATAAGACCTGTCATCACCTCACGGTATCCAGTGATAGTGCGGACAGTGGCCTCTTCATCATCTTCCATAAGGCGACTATACCCTTTAACATCTGCGCTGAGAATTGCGGCCAATTTACGTTTGGCCTGCTTTTCATTCATAGAATCACCCCCTTAAAACGGTGAAAGCGGAATACAGAAATAGATTGAGAAAGGTCAGCTTCGTAAGACCCTAAAAAACAAAAGCCTCCAAAAAGGCATAATGATGCTTCGGAGGCTTTGTGTCAGCACCTTCTGGAAACATCTTTTCATGGTCTCCCTCAGAAGGTTGGGGTTATGTTGTTGTGTTTACTGGTAGTTTAACATATTTAGTTACCTTCATTTAAACTAAAAATACAGCTGTTGTCAAATGAAATTGGAGAATCCAGCTTACAGACTGAACCAAAGGATAGACAACGGCACAATGTGTGGTAGTTTTGAATGGAAAATCAGGTTACAATTAAGTCA
>DAOWEJ010000096.1 GCA_030638575.1 Deltaproteobacteria bacterium
AATGACTTATGACCCTGAGACCATGAACAACATCTGTGGCAAGGCACATGGCGGCGCTATATATTCCTTAATCGATGAAGCTTTTGAAACAGCCGGTCAAACCGATGGCACCATAGCCGTGGCATTAAACATAAATGTTACATATGTCTCCAGCCCCGAGGCAGGTGCACGTTTACGTGCTGAGGCTCAAAAAGTCAGTCAGACTAAAAAGACCGCCGTCTATGATATAAAGGTTGAAGATGCAGATGGGCAATTAATCGCTATTTGCCAGGCCCTGGCATTTTGTACAGGTAAGAAGATCCCATTTCTCTCAAAATGAGCCAATTTGAAAATAAAGAAAAAACAATCACGAAAACACGAAAGAGAAAAAGTACGAAAATGAATTTTTACAATATTTCAGCCTTTTGAAAAGATTTAACTTTATTAACGGTTTTTGAACCGCAAGTGATGATAACTGAAATCGGTAATAATGTACTTTTCCAAGCAAGATCAGCTTAATTGTAAAAATTTAAAGATATTTTTAAGTGAACCCTTAATTCAAATACCCTTATCACGAATCTTTTTGTCATGTAAAAGGCGTTTTTGAATGCCCTTGCCGATCTGGTAGGTGCGGCTGAAATCAGACCAGAAGTCCTTATCCTTTTCCTTCCAGTCCGGGCCGAACCGCTGATCAAAATAATCCCCCAGTTTTTCAAACAGCAGTTTCCATGGAGGTTTTCCCTGTTCATGAGCACTGAGAAGATCGCTTAATAGCTTGTCCAGTTCAGAGAGGGTCTCTTTCGGAAGATATGCGATAGCTCCTTTACGAATCGATTCCATGAGTGTTTCCGGATTTATCGCGTGGGCTGTGAGCATCACAGTTGGAATACCCCGCTCAACTGCTTCTTCCAGCAGCTTTAGCCCGTCAACACCCATGATATCCAGAACAGCCAGGTCGTATAGGTTCTCTTTAATTTTTTTGGATGCACTTTTGTAATCACTCGCCCGGTCGACATCGGCCTCATCTAAAATATCTTCAATGGTTTCCAGAATATCTTCTTCATCATCAACAGCCAGAATATTTTTACCCTTGAGAATAGATTCAGAATTTGCCATTTCAGGTCCTCCTTGGTTTTTATTTAGTTGTCTTATGAACTTTCAATTCTATAATAAGTCACGCTCCTCCCCTTGCTCATCGTCGATTTCAATTGAAACCGGTAGAATCAGCCGGAAAGTGGCTCCCTTTCCCTTTTTGCTTTCTAACTCTATGTCACCCCCAAGGCATCTTGCCATAATGAGTGCTCCTGCCAGCCCAAGACCGTGGCCCCTGCGAGGTGACATTGAAGTTTCCTTTACCTGTTTATAACGTTGAAATATCACCTGGTGGTACTCAGGGTCTATTCCGGGTCCATCATCTGTGACATTGACAAAAAGGGAATCTTTTTCTATGTTTATCTTGATTTCTATCCGCTCCTTCCTGTAATGAAGGGCATTTTTAATAAGATTTCCAACAATCTGTCTAAATTTTGTTTCATCCTGATACATCTGGGTATCAGCCACCTGAGGTGCAATATCGAGAAAAATCCCGTGGCTTGATAATAATTCAAGGGCTTCTCTTTCTTCACTACATGTCCTGAACTGTTCGGAGATGTTACCGGCAATGGTTTCCAAAGCATCCACAAGTATTATGTATGCAGTCTTTGCAGGCTGAAAATGACAACAATAAAAACAACCTGCTTCGGACCTCCCGATTTCCAGTAAGCTATTTAGCATTGCACGAGCTTTATTCGAGCTCCTCAAAATGCGTTTCAGAGTCTTCTCCTGGCGAGAGGATAAAGCTCCAAATTTCTCTCTCTTCTCCAGGAGCGTGCGAACGCCTGTTTCAACAATAGCTATTGGATCTTTTAATTCATGGATCAGAAACTCGATTTCAATTTCACGGAAGAAGTGTTCCGGGGAACCGAGTTTCGGCTGTTTTTCTTTGTGGAAAATACGTTGGATTTTCATGTTCTTCATCCATGATTATCATTTAAGGAGTGCTGATTTGCAGGGGAAAACTTTATTAACATTTTAGTTCCGCCTGAATTGATACAATCCTTGTCAGATTTGCAATAAACACAATCATCGATCTTTCCCGGACAAAAATCATCTTCTTTAGGAATAAAACTGCATCGTCTGGAAACCATCTCCATCTTGAAATTGTATCGCTCAGAAAAAATCTTTATCCGAAGCAAATCAAAGCCTTTACCACCGGCCATGAAATCATAGGGGTTTCGAGAAGAATAATTCATGGTTTCATAAGTCGTAAAATAGTTTTCAAATATAAGACGCTTGTTTTCCTCAGTTATCCCGACTCCAAAATCTTTCACCTCAAACTCCGGCCCTTCCTTTCCTTCTCTGACCGCCACCTCGATTATACTCCCATCCGGGGTATTTTCAATAGCATTGCGAATCAGGCCTTCCACGATCTTTGCCAGAACATCCACAGGAATGAAAATTGACTGAGTAGATTCAATCAAAGTTATCAATTTACATTGCCGGTGTACAAAACTGCCTTGAATGGTCTTGATCTTTTCCTCAACAAAACGATCCAGCTTTATCTCTTCGGAAACAGAGTCTCGCGGGCCAAACAGGTCCTCGATTCGACGTCGTACTCCCTGTAAAACATCGCTTTCACCAAGTTCATCAGCTATCAAAACCTCCAGTTCATCAGCACATGCATCAAGCAGGCTTGAAAGCATGTAGTATGTCTTATAATCTCTTTCCCGAAGAATATCCTCGATTGCATATTGCATATCAAGAATACGATTAAGACTTCTTTCGGCTCGACTGAGAATTTTCTTCCAGCTTTGGTCTTCAAAGCTTGAAAGTTTTTTACCTAAAAGACTGATGGAGGCGGATATAATGGAAATAGGGGTTTTCAGTTCATGGGAAAGATGATGAATAACACGATCCTTTGCCCTGCTTAAACTTTTAACCTCTTCGTAAGAACGTCTGAGTTCCTCGCTAATCCTGGCATTTTCTATCGGAAGTGCAACCGTATTTGCAATTGTACTCATCAGATCAACATCCGTCTGGTCAAATTCTCCTTCCTTTTTATTAACAGCGCACAAAACACCTATCATCCGATCCTGAATCTTGATGGGAACATCAATCAGGTTTCTCGTCTGATAATCTGATTTCTCATCCACCTCATGAAAAAAATACGGGCTTTTGGATGTATCCGGAACTATCAATGGTTTCCCTGTCCTGTAAACCTGGCCGGCCACCCCCTTGTCTGCCGGAAATCTAATCTCTTTAAACTTTTTTCCTGCTTCCTTGTCATCATAGGTAGCTGCAAAAAAATAAAACTCTTTCTTCTCCTCATCAAGAAGAATAACTGATGATCCTTCCACAGCGATGAGATTTTGCGTCTCCTTTGTTATGAAAGCCAGAAGTCCATCAAGGCCCCGGTAGTGATGAAGCGCTTTTGCAATTCGGAACATGGCTTGATTGCTTAAAGCAATACGTTTTTCTTTCGTTACATCTCTGAGGGTTATAACCTGCCCTGCCGGTTCATTATTTTCATCCAAAAAAACGGCGCCGTCAATTATAATATCAAGCGATCGGCCTTCTTTGGTCAGTCTCTTTGTTTCAAAGTCGTTAACGACCTTTTCTTCAAGCAGACGTTGAATTCCCTGACGTGTCTCTTCCTTTAAAAAATCAGGTACAAACGGAATATGTTTACCCTCCAGCTCCTTAAGCGTCCACCCAAAAACTTTCTCAAAAGCTGGGTTCAAATAAACAACCGTGCTGTCCATGTTAGAAACAAAGACCGGATCAGGTAAAAATTTGAGGAATGCACGGTATCGATTTTCAGCACGACGACTTGCTTCATACTGTTTCTGGGCAAGTTGCTCAGACTCAATCGCACGCTTTTGTGCCAGGTGCTTTTCGGTCACATCACGGGCAATGCCTCTAAATCCGGTTTTTTCGCCACCTTTATCAATAATCAGGTTAGCCGAAATTTCCAGAATACAGAGCTGTCCGTTCTTTCTATTAATCTCCCATATAATGTCCGTAACACCTTTGCCGCTGCGATAGAGCTTGTTGAAACTCTCATAGGCAACTTGTGCATTTTTTTCATCCATAAATTCACGGAAATTACGGTCTTTGATCTCTGCCCTGGAAAACCCGAAAATACGGCACATGGCATCGTTAATAAATATAAATTTTCCACGAAGGTTGGTTTCGAAAAAGCCATCAGCAACATCTTCGATAAACACCTTGTAACGTTCCCGCTCTATTTTAAGGTCTTTTATAGGGTTTCCTGCTGCTTCAGACATTTGAGTTTGCAAGGAGTTTATGGTTTTGTATTTTGAATTCAAAAATTATTCTTCTTTCATTCTTTTTTGCAGGCAAAATCAACAGGATCTATGGATAGATAATTTATGATTCTGGTTTGAAATGTAAAGGTATGCCTTTAAATTCTTAAGGGGTAAGAGAACAAAACAGACTTTTCAAAATATCATAAAGACCTATGCTTCGAGAATTCCGAAAGCCTCTGCATCGAGCAGTTTGGTACCGCTGGCCTTAAGCACCTCAATCGCTTTATCATTGTCACTGAAGCGAAAGATCATAACAGCCTTCCCTGATGAAAACCCGATAAAGGCATACATGAAAACCACATTCACACTGGCCTTTCCTAGCGGTTCCAGCAGCCTTGAAAGACTGCCTGGTTTATCTTCAATTTCAGCGGCAACAACCTCATTAATAAACGCAGGAATTTGCATTTCCATTAAGATACGCCGGGTAGCAACCAAATCAGAGACGAGAAGTCGAAGCTGCCCAAATGCTCCGGTATCTACCAGATTCAGCGCCCTGAGGTTAATGCCGGCTTTCCCAAGAGCATTTGTCACCTCGAAAAGGCGTCCGGGTGAATTTTCTATAGATATTACTATCTGTTTTAGTTTCATTTAAACCCCCCGCTAATCATTAAAACAAACCGTTTTGAACGGAGAAAAAACACGCTACCTTGCACTTGCGGCAACTTTCAACTTTGCTTAAAGGATTGGTGAATATTCCATTGATTCTATTCCGCGAAACCCATCAACTTCGGCAGCCAGAGAACTGTATCAGGCATGTAAGTTATAAAAATCAGCACGACCATCTGTATGACGATAAACGGTATGACCGCCTTTGACACATAAAGAATATCTCTATTTGCAATTGCTCCTGTAATGTATAGACTGACACCCATGGGAGGTGTGCAATACCCGATGGCAAGATTTACCGTCATGATCAAACCAAAATGCATCCAGCTTATACCAAATGCATCCAGCATGGGTAAAAATACCGGTCCCAGAATCATTGTGGCTGAAATTATATCCATGAACATACCTACAAAAAGAAGCAGTACATTCATGGCTAAAAGGAAAATAACAGGAGAGTTGATTGCTGCAAGCACGGTTTCGGTGATCTTTCCTGGAATGTCTTCAAGTGTGAGAAGACGGCCGAAGCAGACGGCCCCTGCCACGATGATCAAAAGAGTAGCGGATGTTACTGCAGAATTGACTGTAATCTTTTTTACCTGGCTCAGCTTCATGGACCTGTGTATGAAAAGTTCCACAATAAAGGCATATACACAGGCAACCACAGCAGCTTCATTGGCAGTGAAAGCACCGGAAAATATCCCGCCAAAGATAATAACCGGCAGCATGAGTGACCAGAATCCTTCTTTTAAAACAGCTATCACTTCCCTGGTGCTCGGTACGGGCATACGTACAATCTCTTTCTTTTTTCTAAAAAAGAAGTAAGAATAAAGACACGTGCCCAGCATGATCAGGACGCCCGGCAAAAAACCGGTCAAGAAAAGTCCTTCCAAAGACACATTGCTTATCATACTGTAAAGGATCATACCGATACTCGGCGGGATAATTACACCTAAATTTGGAGAGGTAGTCATAAGGCCAAGAGTGTATTTTTCCGGGTACCCGTTATCCAGAAGAGCCGGAATCATAAATCCGCCTAATGCTACCACAGTAGCTACAGTTGATCCGGAAATTGCGCCGAACAGGCCGCAGGCCAGAACGCCGGCCATACCCAGGCCACCCGGAAGCCAGCTTACCAGCGAATTTGCAACCTTGATAAGCTTTTCTACAATAGTGCCGGCCGTCATTATATTTCCGCACAGAATAAAGAAAAGAACCACAACAAGGGCAAAGTTATCCATGCTTCTGAAGATAGTTTGAGCAAGAAGGAGAAGCGGCAAATCAGTAAAAAGGATAAAACCCAGTACCGCTGTAAAGAATAGACACATGAACACAGGAATATATGTTGCCATGCATCCTAAAAGAATCAGCAGGATAATAAGATGACTGAATTCCATAAACCGTATCTCCTTCAGATGGATAATTCCGGTTCTCCCGTCCTTGGGATACCCGGGTTGGGCCTTTTAATTATTTTTCCGATAATTTCTTGGCTCTTTGTTCGTTAAAATCCTGATGTATAACCTGGATAGTCCGAATCAGCATCATTGACCCCATAAGGGGCAGTATTGCATAAAGATATTCCAGTGGGATCTGCATGATAATAGTCTTTTGATGTGTACGCACCTGAAGCGCCATCATGAGCCAGCCGTAATAAATCATCATGCCGGAAAAGATTATGGTTACAAAATTACTGAAATAAGTGAGTGGAATTTTTAACTTGGGCAAAAGCTGAACAGAAGCATCAATTTTGATCATGGAACGATTTTTTACCGCAGCACTGCATCCGATAAAGGTAGTGTAAATTATCACCTCTCTGACCAGTTCCTCTGACCAGGCAAGGGAATAATTAAACCCGTATCTTAAAACAACGTTAACAAAGAGAGCAAGCAATGCCACTATCACACTGATAAAAAGGGTCCACTCCTCAAAAAAGGTCAATACCTTATCTAAAAAGTTCAGAATCTTTCCAAACATGAGATAATCCCTCAACGCAATCTGTAAATAATTACCCCGCCATAAACAGACGGGGTATTAAAATAATATTAAAAGGGGGACTTTTATTAACCCCCTTTTTTTATTTTAAAAAGTTACGGCTAATAGCCCATATAGTTCTGCACTTTCTTCAGGTAATTTTTAGATCGGTATTTGTCTCCCTTATAAAGCTTATTGATTTCAGGAGCAAACTTTACATGAACCGAATTTGCCTGTTTGATAAGGGTCTTCATTTCCTTGTCAGACAATTTAAAGAATTCGACACCATACTTTTCCTTTGCGGCTGTGATCTGTTCCGCTTCCTGTTGCTTATCCGCTTTACGTGCCTCAGCGCACATATCACTCACCGTCTCTTTAAGTATGTTTTGAAGATGCCTGGGGAGTTTGTCAAACCATGCCTTGTTAAAGAGCCAGATGAAAAGGCCCTGTGCGTAATTAAGCCGCGTATAATACTTGGCTACCTCAAATTTCTTGGTAACGCTGCACACTGTGAGTGTATGATCGAGTCCGGTAATAACTCCCTGCTTAAGTGCTACAGGTACATCCGGCCATGGCATAACCACAGGATTAAATCCCCATGCCTTGTAAGATAATTTATTAACCGCTGCTTCGGCAATGCGAAATTTAACCTTTTTGGCGTCTGCAATAGTCTTAACCGGTACGGTAGTTGCCCAGCCATAGTTTCCATAACTGGCAATATCAACTGCCATTATCCCCTGATGATCCATTCCCATCAGGAAATGGTCAAAAAGCTCTCCGCTGTTTACAAATTTGTCCAGTTTTTCAAAAGAATTAATCAGAAAAGGCAGGTTTACGAGGCCGAACCTGGGGCCCAGATTTGTCGATGCCACAGAACTGCAAGCCATACCCTGGATTGCACCCATCTGCAACTGATTTAAAACCTCCACTTCACCGCCAAGCATGGAAAATGGCTTGTAGTCCAGGTAGATTTTGCCATTAGTCCGCTTCCACAGTTCATCCCGGATGGCAAAACCGGTATAAACACCTTTAAGCACAGGATGGGATACATTTGAAACTATACATTTGTATTCTGCAGTTGAAGGATCGAATTTAGCTTTCCATGCATCAAGGGATGGTTTTTTCTTTGCCATTGCCGGGCCTGCCAGCAATCCAAAGCTTACTATACAAACCAACATAATAATTGCCAATCTTTTAAGTGTCATCTGCGCCTCCTTTTTTGGTTCAATGTTCTGAAAATTTGATTAATTTCATTCATTTGCCAAAGGTAATTCAAAGCTATATTGCAGCTACATCTATTTTTGTCAAGAAAAAAAATAGTACGCACAGAAACGGCACTTCCTCTTATAAACATAGTTCTAATTATTTTGTCATTCTATTTTATAAAGTCTTAGATAAAAAACATAATATTTCAATTAATCCCATTAATTACAGTATATTGTAGCATTATTGAAAAGTTAAATTACTTGACAGATGTCCCCCTAAACGCTATTCACCAGAAGGACAAAAGATTTTTTTATCTTTTTTACACAGATTCGAAAATTACTCGATAGTTGAATGTAAATCGGACCAGTTTGATGGTTTCGTAAAAAGTTCAAATTCCCCCGCTAAAAAGCAGCGGGACAAGAAGGGCGTGCAAATTTTGGAATCACAAGAAGTACTTATCGTACTTTGAATGATTACGAAATGCAGCACAACGTCCCGCTGAACTGAAGCGGGAGACTTTTTATGAAACCGTCAAGTTTTAAAAGGGAGGCTTAAATGGTCATAACCAGACCCGGATTAGTTACTGATAGAATTTTGCTGCTCGGCACAAAGGAATCATCTGTATATGTTCTCAAGGGAAAAGATGAGTATGCCTTTCTTGGCGGCGGCATGATCCATATTGTTCCTGAAGTAATTGAGCAGCTTAATGTTTTTAAAATCAAAGAAGAAAAGATAAAAAGGATAATAATTTTACATTCCCATTTTGACCACTGCGGGGTTGTTCCTTTTTTAAAAAAGCGCTGGCCATGGGCAAAAATAACTGCATCTCAAAGGGCAAAAGAACTGTTGGCCGATCCAAAGGTTATTGAAACCATAGCTTTTATGAATCAGGCGCTTTTACAGGAAAAAAAACGTGAAAATCAAGCTGAAGACCTGGGGCTTGAGTTTTCCGGCATCGATGTCGAAGATGTGGTATCAGATGGAGACATACTTTCGTGCGACGATCTGTCTGTTGAAATAATAGAGGTCCCGGGTCACTCTTCCTGTTCCATTGCGGCTTATGTTCCTCGAGAAAAAGCCATGTTTGCATCTGATGCAGGAGGTATTCCTTTTGGGGACAAGATATTTACATGTGCAAATTCTAATTTTGACAAATATCAACAAAGCCTTATAAAAATGTCAAACTATACGATTGACGCCTACCTTGCTGAACACTATGGAGCCAGAACCGGCCTGGATGCAAGCAGCTTTTTACAAAAATCGATAGATTCCGCCATAGAAGCCAGAGGCATCCTTGAAACCTCCTATGCCCAAACAAAAGATGTTAAAAAAAGTACTGAAGAAATAACCGACATGCTGATGGAAAATGCCCCGGACGATTTTCTTCCAAGGGATATTATCGGTCTGGTAGTAGGGCAAATGCTTAGGTATATTTCCAGGCAGGACTAAAAAATGGACAAAAATAAATCAAACATGACGGCACTGTTCAATCCTAAATCGGTTGCTGTTATCGGAGCTTCCGGTAATTCCGAAAAATTAGGATTTCATGTGATTAAAAGTCTGACAAAGGGAAGATTCCCGGGCACTATTATCCCAATAAATCCAAATTCTAATAAAATTATGGGACTGACAACCTATCCTTCTATTACCGATTATAAAAGCCGGATTGATCTGGCTATTGTTGTTCTGCCGGCCGGACTTGTTCCCCAAGTGTTCAATGAGTGTTCAGACAAAGGAATCAAAGGCATTGTACTGATAACCGCCGGGTTCAAGGAAATTGATGACCCGGCCGGAGCCGATCTTCACGAAAAAGTCGCTGCCATAGCAAATGCGGCCGTAATACCGGTTATTGGCCCCAACACTTTCGGCATGATAAATTTTCATGCCGATTTGAACGCCTCATTTACGCCGGAGTTTTCTCTACTAAAAAAAGGAACTATCGCCCTGGTCAGCCAGAGTGGCGGGATATCACATCTTCTCGGTTTTGTTGCCATGAGGATGGATATCGGTTTTAGTAAAATAGTCGGTCTGGGCAATCGCCTGAATGTCGATTTTGCCGAGATGATCGATTATCTGATGAACGATCCTGAAACAAGGGTGATTATGCTGTACATGGAAGGAATTGAAAAGCCGCGACAACTGATGGAAACGGCAAAAAGACATAATGGGAAAAAGCCTATAATTATTTATAAAACAGGCAATTCAGAAAAAAAGGATCAGGCAGCCAAATCACATACCGGATCGATGGCAGGCAGGCGGGAAATTTATCAGGGAGCCTTTAGACAGGCAGGTATATTGGCTTTAGACGGCACGGAAACCCTGTTGGACGCTGCAAAGGCTCTTTCCTCATCTCCGATTCCTGACGGGCCTGAAATAGCGGTCCTATCCGGCCAGGCCGGCCCCGGCATAACCGCCTGCGATATCTGCGAAACAAGAGGGCTAAAAATTGCCGGCTTTAATGATTATACACAGCATAAAATTAATGAGTACCTGCCACCCCTTGCCTTAAGAACAAATCCGGTTGATATGGGTCCTGCATGGTATGACTCATCTGCAACAAAAGAGATAGTACGAGCAGTGATTGATGATGAAAACGTAAACGGTATCATTCTTCTTGTAATGTTTGCCTCAGCAAACGCGGACTTAATAAAAGGACTCAGTAGTTTCCTGATGAATCGGAAGCAGCAAAAACCTCTTATAACCTGCATCCTGGCCCCGCCCGGTGTTTGGGATGAACAGATAGAAACTTTCGAAAAATCAGGTGCCCTGGTTAACTATCCCACACCCGAAAGGGCTGCCATGGCCATGGCAGCCCTCTGGGAGTATAAAAAGATACTGGACGGAAAATAAATGAAAATAATAGATGATGCAATAAAGAGAGGACAAACTGCTCTTTCAGAATATGAATCAAAAAAAATTCTCGCTTTTTACCAGGTTCCTATAACCAGAGAAGTGCTGGCTGAAGATGAAAATGATCTAATGGATGCAACTCAAAAAATCGGGTTTCCTGTGGTTTTAAAGGGATGCTCATCCGATATAGCCCACAAAACGGGAAAGGGCCTGATCCGGGTCGATATTAGAAATAATGATGAGGCGAAAATTGCCTTTAAAGAGATAATAAACAGCATAACCAGCGTTGAAAAAACCGTGTTAGTTCAGGAGATGGTCAAAGGGAAACGAGAACTGGTTGCTGGTATGACCCGTGATCCTCAGTTCGGACCCTGTGTGATGTTTGGCCTGGGAGGTATATTTACCGAAATCTTAAAAGATATCTCTTTCCGCATCGCCCCGCTGGAAAAACCTGATGCGTTGGCGATGATGAGAGAAATCAAAGGGCATAAAATACTGGATGCCGTTCGCGGAATGGATGCGGCAAATCGCGATATGCTTTCAGACATCTTAGTCACTGTTGGAACAATCGGCATAGAGAATGACAGAATAAAAGAAATCGACATTAACCCCCTGATTATCTCAGGAAGTAAACCCGTTGTCGTGGACGCATTAGTAGTATTGGATTCCCCTTATGGACAATAATAAGTATCCCCCCCGGCAGTTTCATTATGAAACGTCAATGATCAAACGATTAAAGCAGAACGAAGAAATCACTTTAAAATTTTTTGAAATTGAAAAACGTATCCTTTCGATTTTAAACTATAAGGATCTTTTTGAAGTTCTTCTGACTGAAATAATGAGCAAATTCGGAATGCCTTATGCCTGGATATCCTTCATTGAAAAAAGTGAGGTGTTAAGTTTCATCCAGTCTCTTGAGACCTCTGAAATCTTAAAAGAACGGATTAATATTATCGACAAGAAAACTTTTTATAACCTTGTGGGCGCAAACACAACTCCATTGCTTATTAATGAAGACCTGAAACCTTATTATAAACTCCTTCCTCAAAATGAGAAACATTTTATCAAGTCTATGGCAATAGCGCCTATTTCCCTGGACGGAGAAATTATCGGCAGCCTGAACCAGGCGCATGTTTTACCTGGACACTTCAAACCGGAACTGGATACAAGTTCCCTTGAACAGCTTGCCGTAAAAGTATCATTGTGTCTGTCAAACGTTACCGCCCATGAGAAGCTTAAGTTTCTTGCCTACAGCGACCCATTAACAGGATTGCTTAACCGCAGGGCAATGGAGAGTGCGCTTAAAAGGGAGTTTTCCCGTGAAAAGCGTTATCAGAGAATACTCTCCGTAGTCTTTATAGATCTTGACGATTTTAAAAGTGTTAATGATGTTTATGGACATGACAGTGGCGATGAGCTGTTAAAGTACGTGGCGAACCAATTGTTTAATATAAGCAGGGATACGGATGTTGTCGCGAGATTTGCCGGAGATGAATTTATTGTTATCCTACCGGAGACTTCGGCTGTAAGCACAAAAAACCTTATGAATCGTCTTAAGGACTATTTTCTCAATCATCCTCTGAATATAGAAAAAACCTCGATACCTGTCTCCATCAGTTTCGGCGTTGCATCTACTGAAGACAAGTCAATTGAAAATCCGGCAATGCTCTTAAAAAAAGCAGACGAGATACTATATAGGGCAAAAGCTGCAAGGAAAAAGAAGCTGGTCAAAGAAGTATAACAAGACTCTCTTTTCTTCTAATTAATTCTCATCCATGTTAGCAACCGATAGTGAAGGCTCCACAACCGGCTGTAAGCCGGTGGCTTCAAACATAGTCGTCTGAAGACGACTCAACTCCATCTATCGTAAAGTCGTCATCACGATCTCGCTTTTGTTTACCCCGTAGCTCAATATATTCGGCTATGATCTCATCTATGACATTCCCAGAGGAAGCCGCAAAATAACCGCGAGCCCACAGATGACAACCCCGAAATTTCTTTGTCAGCATACGGTTTTCGCTCAGCAACTTGCGTGATGTTTTTCCTTTTATCCTTTGCATTACATTGCTGACCGAATGGTACGGTAGCACTGATACGAATAAATGAACGTGAAAGTCTTCGCCTAAAGGCGAGGGATTTTCTCCCATTCCCCGAAGGGGACATTAATATGTTGGTAACGTTCAAAAGTGTGGGCATTTAAAAATATTCACACCAACTGGTTAAAATATGGCCTTTAAAAAAATGCTCCTTTTATCCCACCGGTTTAAAAGGTTTATTCCACCACTTAATCTGTTTATTTCTAAAGCTGGAAATTCCGCTTAAATCGGCAAGCTTCTAAGGTTTCAAAATCTTTGCATTTTTTTATAAAAATGTTATAATGCAAAAATATGATAATCAAACATCAGTCATGAAATATTAAATATCATTGAATTAAAACTTACCGGTCAATAGTTATAAAAAAAGAAAAACAATGAATGAGCTTAAAGAAAATACTGGCCGTGGAAATATGACATTACCTTCAATAACCTGTAGCGGAACGATAAAGCATCATCATGAAACCCTTATAGGCATGGCACAAGATGCATTAGAAAGAAAAGAATATGAATTATCTGTCATTCTATCAACTGCAGCATGTGAAATGCTTACAGAAAGAGCGTTCAGGCTTTTGTTTATTTATAGAAATATCGAATATCTTTATGATTCAGTTATCGAGAGGCAATGGGAATACAATAATATAACAAAAGAAAAAAGTCGAAATCTTTATATCGTATTGTCTAAAGATGACATTTCAAAAACATTTAGTGGGTGGAGTGAATTCCACAAACATTATAAAAGAAGGCATGAAATTGCGCACCGAGGAAAAACTGTAAAGGAAGAAGACGCCAGAAAATCATGTCAAATCGTTAATGACTATATAAAACATATAGAAACAGTAATTGAAAAAAAACAAACCTGAGAATTGTAAACAGTAAAGTCATTTCTGCGAAATAATTGGGAGCGACTCAGTCAGTACTTTAAATACCCTGAAGATATTCGCAGAATAATTTATACTACCAACATCATAGAGGCGGTTCACCGCCAATTTCGAAAATTAACCAAGACCAAAGGCGCATTTCCGAACAAGGATAGTCTGCTTAAGTTGCTCTACATTGGGATCCAAAATGCTAGTAAAAAATGGACAATGCCGATTCAAAACTGGTCTTTGACGATTTCTTGGTTAGCAATATTTTTTGAAGGAAGGCTGGATAAAGAATTAAGACTCTGATATGATGATAAACCACAAAACAAGGCTGACACAGAATATTGAACACTCCCAGGAAGTTGTATAAATGAAAACAATCCTCATTGTGGATGATGAACAGGGAATAAGGGAAGTTCTACAAAAGTATTTACGCTTAATTTTGCAGCAGTTCTCGCGATCCTCTCTTAGAAAGACCTGGGCTATATTATCAGAAACAGGTATTTGAGAATGCAGCTTTTTCTTATAATTACCAGGCAATACATCCAGCAGGCCCTGCTCTTCCAATTTTTTAAGTCGAGCCGATAACTGAAGCTATTTCACCTGCATCGGTACAATTTTCCCCTTTCTATTTCTAATCAGCATCTATCACTGCTTTAACAGCGGTTTTAATTTCGCTGATTATTGATGGTGATACTGAGCCGATCTTTTTTTCAAATCTTGCCGTAGAAATTGATCTTATTTGAAAAGTATCAATGGCAGATGTTTTTAAGAGATTGTTTTCGCTGTCCGGTTCGATTCTTACCATCCAAACAGCATTGTTAAATTTATCCTTCCATTTGGTAATTGGTACAATTACCCTTAATGGCAAGACGCCAATCGCATCATCACTTATAATAACTGCCGGACGTTTCTTTTTAATTTCAGCCCCAATTGTCGGATTCAGGTCTATTTCCCATATTTCGCCATGCTTCACAGGAACTCCTCTCCATCCAAATCAGTAAATGCTGTAAGTGTTCTATCTTCAGTGTAATCACGTAGGAGTTCACCGGCCTTTTTTTTCATTAGTTCTTTTCGCTCTTTGGTTTTCAGTTCTTTTATGAACCGATTAAGAGCTTCGCGGACTATACTGCTCTGATCTGAAAAACCTAATTTTTTATAGTTTGCCAGGAACTGCTTTTGATCAAGGCTGATTGAAATTTTTTTTTGTGTTAAAGATTCCATGAGGTCTCCTTCAGGGGCTTATATTGGTTCTATAATTATGCCTTATTAAAGACCCAAAGTCAAGAGCTGTTTCTATATTCGTAACTCAGGTGGATAGGTTGAAGGCTGAAGACTGTTAGGAAAAAGCGTATTTTGAATCCATGTTTGGTGCAAGAATCACATTCCGCCAAAGTACGGCAATCTTGCTCTTATGACCCCTTCAGTCTAAACAGCTTCAGCCTGACTACGTGAGTAGTTACTTATATTCTACACTATACAAATAAAAAAGCCCTGCTTTATCAATTTAAAACAGGGCTTTATATTAATTTTCTCACACTGGTAATCAGTTATTCTTTTTCTTTGGTATCTTCCGGTTTACCCTTTTTCTTTTCAGTTTTATCTTCTTTTTCTACCGTCTTGGCTTTCTTTTCAGCGGCCTGTTTTTCTTCAGCCTTTTTTTCTTTAGTTGCTTCGGTTTTCTTTGTGGCTATCTTTTTCTTCTTTTCTTCAGGTTTAGTTTCTTTTTTATCGGCTGCTTCTTTCTTCGCGGCAGGCTTTTTCTCTTTTACAGGTTTATCCTCTTTTTCATCAGCTTCAGCTTTCTTTTCTGCCGGCTTTTTCTTCGTTTCCTCAGGTTTGCTTTCTTTTTCCTCATCTACCGCCTTTTTTATAGCCGGTTTTTTGCTCTTTTTTTCAGGCTTTTCATCTTTTTTTTCAGCTACATCTTTCTTTGCTGCTTTCTTTTTCTCTGTTTGTTTTACCTTTTCTTCTTTTTTATCAACCGCAGCCTTCTCATCTGCAATTTTTTTCTTTTCCGCAGTAACCTTATCTTTTTTCTTTGTCACCTTCTTCTTTTTAGGCTTTTCAACGGTTACAAGCTCAACTATTGAAATAGGGGCTGCATCTCCAGGACGCCTTCCAAGCTTGACAATTCTTGTGTATCCCCCCGATATTGCACCATATCTCTCAACAGCTTCTTCGAACAGTTTATGAACGACTTTTTTCTCTCTTATAATTGAGAGTGCCTGCCGCCTTGCATGTAAATCTCCCCGCTTTGCCAGTGTTATCAACTGGTCTGCCCACCGTCTTAACTCTTTGGCCTTGGCGCCTGTTGTGCGAATACGTTCATATTTGAACAAAGATGTAACCATGTTTCTAAACATGGCATTTCTATGGCTAGTAGTTCTATTTAATTTCAAACCGGCTTTTCGATGTCTCATGTATCTATTTGCTCTCCTTCCTCTGTGTCCTCCTCAGGCGGCACAAATCCTTCAAGCTTCATCCCAAGAGAAAGGCCCATCTCATTTAAGACTTCCTTAATCTCATTTAATGACTTTCTTCCAAAATTTTTTGTTTTAAGCATTTCAGCTTCGGTCCTACTTACCAGTTGATAAATCTTGAGAATATCCGCATTTTTAAGGCAATTAGCGCTTCGAACAGAAAGCTCAAGCTCTTCAACGCTCCTGTATAAATTTTCATTAAACTGTGGCTTTTTCTGCTCTTCAAATCTTTCTTCAGGTTGAGGTTCAAGGTGTTCATCAAAATTAATGAATATTGACATCTGCTCTTTTAAGATCTTGGCGGAATATGCGACAGCATCCTCGGGCGAGACACTTCCATCTGTCCAGACTTCCATTGTAAGCTTGTCATAATCCGTCTTTTGACCTACACGGGCGTTTCCAACCACATAGTTTACACGTTTTATCGGTGAGAAAACAGTATCTATCGGTATTGTCCCCACCGGCGCATCCTCATCTTTATTTGCTTCAGCCAGAGAATATCCTTTCCCCACCTTAACAGTCATCGACATTTTCAAATACGCCTTTTCCGAGAGTGTTGCAATATGCAGACCGGGATTAAGCACCTCACATTTTCCATCATCGCTGATAATATCGCCAGCGGTAATTTCACCCTCCCCCTCGGCATCAAGTCGTATTGTTCTCGGTTCGGTATCAGACGCTCTTAAGCGAATCTCTTTTAAATTAAGGATTATCTCAGAAACATCTTCAAACACGCCGGGAATAACACTGTATTCATGCATTACATCATCAAACTTTACGGATACTATTGCAGCTCCGTGGAGAGAAGAAAGTATTATCCGCCTTAAAGAGTTTCCGATTGTTATGCCAAACCCTCTTTCAAGAGGTTCACAAACGAATTTCCCATAAGATTTCTTACTTGTTACCTGGACCTTTTCCGGCTTCATCATCTCCTGCCAGTTAATGTACATCAGTTCAGTTGATGGCATTTGCTATCTCCAATTTTTAATTGACTAGGTGGGCTTTTTTAGAAGACCCGTGTATAGTTCTTAAAAATTCTTAATACAGAAGCCAGAATAAAAACATGAATATCTAACTTATTTTATTCTGATTTCTGACTCCTGCGTGCTTTTGGGTTATTGTTTTTAGATTTCGCTGTTTCATTTTCTTTGAAACTAGGGGTTTTCGTTTAGACATTAATTACTTGGAATATAGCTCTACTATAAGCTGCTCGGCAATAGGCATTGTAATGTCATCCCTTACCGGAAAGCTCTTTACTATCCCTTTAAGGTTATCTTTTTCAAGATCAATCCATTGTGGAACACCTCTTCGTACCACAGCACCCAGCGCATCTTCTATTGCCTGGATTTTCTTGCTTTTCTCCCTGATTTCAACAACATCACCGATTTTGATAAGATATGAAGGAATATTAACCTTCTTACCGTTTATCAGAAAGTGATTGTGCTTTATAAAATGACGCCCTTGGGTTCGTGAATTAACAAAACCCATGCGATAAATTACATTATCAAGCCGTCTCTCAAGCAGTACAAGAAGATTTGTTCCTGTTACATCTTTCTGACGTTCCGCCCTTTCAAAAAACAGGTGGAACTGTTTCTCCGAAAGGCCGTACATGCGTTTTACCTTCTGTTTTTCCCTAAGCTGAATACCGTAATCAGATATCTTTCTTCCACGCCGCTGACCGTGCTGACCAGGCGGGTATCCTCTTCTATCAAAAGCACATTTATCAGAATAACAGCGATCACCTTTAAGAAACATCTTTAGATTTTCACGCCGGCATAAGCGGCATACCGAACCTGTATATCTTGCCAAATCTTCCTCCTTTTTTGCCAAACAGCTAAATCGTTATAAGTTGTCTTAGCAACTTAAGCCGTTTAACTTATTTCACCAGTCAACCAATTATACTCTGCGCCTTTTAGGTGGGCGACAACCATTATGTGGAATAGGAGTTACGTCTTTAATTATAACAACATTAAACCCTGTTGCCTGCAGGGACCGAAGCGCGGATTCCCTCCCAGGACCAGGCCCTTTGACATAGACCTCCACATTTTTCATCCCATGTTCCATTGCTTTTTTCGCGGCATCTTCTGCTGCAAGCTGCGCTGCAAAAGGAGTGCTTTTTCGCGATCCTTTAAAGCCCTGGACACCTGAACTGGACCAGGCCACAACATTGCCGCCCGGATCCGTGATTGTAACTATCGTATTATTAAAAGTAGACTGAATATGTACTATACCGCTGGGTATATTCTTCTTTTCTTTTTTTTTGGTACGGGTTTTTCTTGCCATGTATAATGCCTCTGTATCTTACCTGGTTACAGTTTGCAGATATTAGTGCTATATTATTTAGTTTTTTTAACCCCGCCTCTCTTCTTTACAGCCGACCTCTTGGGTCCTTTACGTGTACGTGCATTAGTACTTGTCCTCTGACCACGAACAGGAAGCGACCTTCGATGGCGAATTCCCCGATACGATCCAAGGTCCATCAATCTTTTGATGTTCATGGAAATCTCTGTACGAAGTTCGCCTTCTACCATATATTCACTGTCAATAGCCTTACGGATACGGTTTATCTCTGCTTCTGACAGGTCATCTGTCTTTATCTCCGGATCAATCTTAAGCTTTGCCAGTATACGATTTGATGTGGCCCTGCCTATCCCGTAAATATAGGTCAATCCGATCTCAACACGCTTACGCCTGGGTAAATCTACGCCCGCAATTCTTGCCAAAGTTTATCCTCCCCTATCCCTGCCTTTGTTTATGTCTTTTATTCTCGCAGATTACTCTTACAACCCCTTTTCTGCGCACGATCTTGCACTTGCTGCACATCTTCCTCACCGATGCCCTGACTTTCATTTAGCACTCCTCTTACCTTTGATGCTGGTACCAAATACCTTCTATTTTGCCCTGTAAGTTATCCTGCCCCTGCTAAGATCATATGGTGAAAGCTCAACCGAAACTTTATCACCAGGCAGAATTTTTATAAAATGCATGCGCATCTTACCGGAAATGTGCGCCAGTACCTGGTGCTTGTTTTCAAGTTCCACCTTGAACATCGCATTGGGCAGCGTCTCAAGCACAACGCCTTCGACTTTTATCAGTTCCTCCTTAGCCATCTTAACCCCCATCCCTTGTGCTCAAAATAACCGGACCTTTATCCGTAATCGCTATTGTATGTTCAAAATGAGCTGACAGACCATCGTCTTTTGTTACTGCCGTCCACCCGTCTTCAAGTATTTCAACATCACTCCCTTTTTCATTTACCATCGGCTCAATAGCTAAAGTCATGCCGGGTTTAAGCTGGATTCCCATACCGGGCTTCCCAAAATTCGGTATCTGTGGATCTTCATGGAGACTGCAGCCGATACCATGGCCCACAAATATACGAACAACTGAAAATCCGGCGGCCTCCACGTGTGATTGAACTGCATGGGAAATATCTGAAAGTCGCCCATTTGGAATTGCTTTTTCAATTCCTTTAAATAGGGCCTCTTTGGTAATTTTAATCAGCCGCCGGGCGGATTCGGAAATCCTTCCCACAGCCACGGTTAGAGCAGAGTCTCCGTAATAGCCATCAAAAAGAATCCCAAAATCCATACTTAATATATCACCCTCCTTAAGAGGTTTTTTAGATGGAAAACCGTGAACAACCATTTCGTTAACCGAAGCGCAGAGCGAGTACGGAAACCCTCTGTAGCCTTTAAATGCAGGCTTTGCTTTTCTTTTACCGGCCAGTTCTTCCGAAAGATTGTTTAAATAAAGGGTGTCTACTCCAGGTTTAACCTCAGATTCAAGTATTGAAAGAATTTCTGCAACAATTTGATTGCTTGTGCGTATCTTTCTAATTTCTCTAGGTGATTTTAAAATCACCATATTAGAATCGTCCCTTCATTTTGGCTCCGCCTTTTTTTAAAAAACCTTCGTAGTGGCGGCTTAACATATGAGATTCCATTTGTGCAATCGTATCAATTGCCACACCCACAACAATGAGAAGTGCGGTACCACCGAAATAAAAAGGGACATTGAACTTTGTTATCAGAATGGATGGCAGCACGCATACTGCTGAAACATATATTGCGCCACCAAGAGTAATACGGGTTAACACTTTGTCTATATAATCCGCCGTGCGCTTGCCTGGACGAATGCCAGGTATATATCCGCCCTGTTTTTTCATGTTATCTGCAACATCAACCGGGTTAAATGTAACGGCTGTATAAAAGTAACAGAAAAAGAATATCATCCCCACATAACACAGTTCATATACAGCATTTCCCGGCATCAATGTAGAAACAATATTTTGCATCCAGGGAATTGTTATAAAACTGGCGACAGTTGCCGGGAACATCATAATTGATGAAGCAAAAATTGGTGGTATAACCCCGGATGTATTAATCTTCAGTGGTAGATGTGTGCTCTGCCCGCCATACATTCTCCTGCCTATTATCCTTTTAGCATATTGTACCGGTATGCGTCGCTGACCCTGCTCGACAAAAATAATCACGGCCACAACTAAAATCATTAGTACAGTCAAAATCAGAACAGGAAATATTCCCATCGCTCCTGTTGAAACAAGACGAAATGTATTTGCAATCGCTGTCGGCATACTGGCCACAATGCCGGCGAATATAATAAGAGAAATACCGTTGCCGATACCGCGTTCAGTAATCTGTTCTCCCAGCCACATTATAAATGCGGTTCCGGCCGTAAGAGTAATAACCGTCATCAACCTGAAAGGCCATCCAGGCTCGATAACGGTTCCCATTCTTTCAAGACCAACACTTATACCGAAGCCCTGGATAATACTCAGTATCACAGTTCCATATCGTGTATATTGAGTGATCTTTTTGCGCCCCTGCTCTCCTTCCTTTTTCAAGCGTTCAAGATGCGGCACAACAACAGTCATTAGCTGTAGTATAATCGACGCACTGATATAAGGCATTATCCCTAAAGCAAAAACAGATAACCGCTCTAACGCACCTCCGGAAAACATATTAAAAATTCCAAGTATAGTCCCTTTGGCTCTGTCAAAAATTTCAGCAAGTGCAGCAGCGTCTATACCGGGAACAGGGACATGCACTCCGACACGGTAAATTATGAGGAATGCGAGAGTAAATATAATCCTTTTTTTCAGTTCAGGAATTTTAAATATATTGCTAAACCCGCCGCCGATCATTTATATAACCTCTATGCTTCCGCCAACCGATTCAATCTTTTCTCTGGCATTTTTACTAATCTGATTTATCTTAATTTGAAGAGGATAATCTATTTTACCCTGGCCTAGCAGTTTTATGCCGTCTCTTTTTCCTTTCACAAGTCCCATTCGTATAAGTGCCGCTTCATCTACCGTACTTCCGCTTTCAAATTTCGATAGATCGCGGATGTTTATCGCTATAATATTTTTTTTGAAAATGTTTTTGAACCCACGCTTCGGCAAGCGGCGATGGATGGGCATCTGTCCACCCTCAAAACCGGGCCTTACACCTCCGCCGGAACGGCTGTTATGTCCCTTTGTTCCCCTGCCCGCTGTCTTACCTGTACCGGACCCAACACCACGTCCCAGACGTTTTTTTAATTTACGTGATCCCCTTGCAGGCGATAATTCATTCAACTTCATCTGTTTTTCTCCTCAAATTTCACCAGATGCGATACGGTGTTGATCATCCCGCGAATAGATGGCGTATCTTGAAGCTCCACACTTCTGTTTGGTTTTTTGAGCCCCATACCACGCAATACTCTTCTATGCTTTTCAGGTCTTCCTATCATGCTCTTTACAAGTGTTATTTTCAATGTCCCTGCCATCTATAATTCCCTTTGATTATCTGTATCGATTGATATTTTATACTATTTTTGAAAATGCTTAAAAGTGTTCATAATCATCAATCGAAAATCTTAAATTTGATAAATTCGTAAAAAGTCCGATTTAGACGGTTTCGTAAAAAGTTCAAATTCCCCCGCTAAAAAGCAGCGGGACAAGAAGGGCGTGTCCCGCTAAAGCGGGATAATCATGAGGCGTACTAATCGTACGTTAAATGATTACGAAATGCAGCACAACGTCCCGCTGAACTGAAGCGGGAGACTTTTTACGAAACCGTCAAATTTAAAGGTCTTCCACACTAATTCCACGTCTTTTTGCTACCTGCTCTTTGCTCTGAAGTTGTGTAAGCCCTCTAATCGTTGCTTTAACTACATTATGCGGGTTATGCGACCCCATACACTTTGTAAGAATATTCTGAACCCCGACGGCTTCAAGTACAGCCCGTACAGCACCCCCTGCAATAACGCCTGTGCCCTGAGACGCGGGTTTCAGCAGAACTCTTCCTGCACCAAATTTTCCTATGGTCTCATAGGGTATCGTTCCATCTACTAAAGGTACGCTAACCATGCTCTTTTTTGCTTTTTCTACGCCTTTACGAATCGCTTCAGGCACCTCTCCTGCTTTCCCCAGCCCAAAACCTACTGTTCCTTCCCCGTCACCAACGACAACAATAGCGCTAAAGCTGAACCTGCGACCACCCTTAACGACTTTTGCCACACGGTTAATATGAACCACCTTGTCGATTAACTGATTTTCTTCTGTATCTTGTTTAAACAAGCAACTGCCTCCTTCGCTCTTTAAGTTCGGCTAAAATTTAAGCCCGGTTTTACGTGCACCGTCTGAAACAGCCTTGATACGCCCATGATACAAAAAACCGTTCCTATCAAATACTACTTTTTTTATGCCTTTTCCCATTGCACGTTCAGCGATAAGTTTTCCGATGTGGTTTGCAACTGCGGCCTTATCGCCAGCCTTGGAATGCTCCTTCGTATCTTTTTCCAAACTCGATGCTGCAGCAAGTGTAAAACCACTGGTATCGTCTATGACTTGTGCGTATATATGCCTGGCACTTCTAAAAACACACAGCCTCGGTCTTTCTTGGGTGCCAAGCACTTTTTTTCTGATCCTTTTTTTTCTCTTTATCCATGCCTGTTTTCTTAAATTCAATGATCCCATCTTTTTTTCATCCCTAATTTATCTATTTCACACCGGTTTTTCCGGCTTTCCTGCGTATACGCTCTTCCGCGTACTTGATTCCCTTACCCTTATACGGTTCCGGAGGTCTTAACTGCCTGATAGCCGCAGCTGTCAGTCCCAGCTTTTCTTTATCAATTCCGGCAAGTTTAATAACATTGTTCCTGTCAATAGCTACTGAAATACCTTCGGGAAGATCAAATTTAATCGGATGGGAGTATCCAAGGTTAAATACGATAGATCCGCCGCTGGCTTCGGCTCGATAACCTATACCGTTTATTTCCAGAACACGTTCAAATCCTTTGTTCACACCGGTTATCATGTTAGCTACAAGGCTTCTTGTAAGGCCCTGCAAAGATCGACCTATCCTGTCATCTTTTATCATTGCTACATTTATAATCCCATCCTTAATTTTCAAGTCGATCATGGGATGTATCGATCTTTTCAGCACGCCTTTTTCACCCTGTACGGTAATAACCCTGTCTTTATAAGATATCTTTATCTTATCAGGTATTGAAATCGGTTTTTTGCCTACTCGAGACATTTATTACTCCCTTTTTAATCATTATGTAAGAAGTATACAGAAAAGCCCCTGCTCTTTAACCACCCTTTCTACCAAATATTGCAGAGAATCTCGCCCCCCACATTCTCTTTCCTTGCCGTTTTGTCGGTCATTATTCCTTTTGATGTGGATAAAATCGAGACTCCCATACCATTGAAAACCAGCTTTATGTCTTTGCCCTTTGCATAAACCCGCCTGCTCGGTTTGCTGATACGTTCGAGCCCATAAATCACGCTGGACTGGTCTTCACCATATTTCAGGTAGATACGTAAAATACCCTGCTTTCCATCTTCTATAAACTTATAATTCCGGATAAATCCTTCGTTCTTTAATATTCTCGCCACTTCACTCTTTAACTTTGCTCCGGGGATATCAACACTGTTGAAGCGTGCCTTCACAGCATTTCTGATTCGAGTCAACATATCAGCTATTGGATCGCTCATCGCCATTGTTTTTCTCCGATTAAAATTTTAAATCTAACCCTAAAAAGTATAAATTCCATTATTGATGAATTCGCAAAAAGTCAAATTCATCAGGTTTTAGGTTTTAGTTTAAATCATTTATCTGTTTTATCAAACACTTAAAACTATATTTATTACCAGCTTGATTTTATTACGCCCGGAAGCTTGCCCTGGGAAGCGAAGTTTCTAAAACAAATCCGGCAGATTCCAAATTTTCTTATAAATGCTCTCGGTCTGCCACAAATAGGGCACCTGTTGTACGCCCTTACCTTGAACTTGTTTTTTTTCATCGCCTTTATTCTTAGCGCTTTTTTTGCCAAATCATCCTCCTTGTAAAATATCAGTTCCTAAACGGCATGCCGAGCAGCCTGAGTAGTTCCTTTCCTTCTTCATCAGTTTTGGCAGTCGTGACAATAGTAATGTTAAGCCCTTTAATCCTGTCAATTTTATCGTAATCGATCTCTGGGAAAATTATATGTTCCTTAATACCCAGGGTATAATTTCCGTGGCGATCAAGCGCTTTTCCTGAGACACCTCTGAAATCACGAACACGTGCCAGAGCGATATTTACAAGTTTATTATAAAAGTCATACATTCTATTCCGACGTAAAGTAACCATACAGCCTATAGGCATTCCTGCCCTTAGTTTAAAGGCAGCAATTGACTTCTTTGCGCGGGTAATCACAGGGCTTTGTCCTGAAATAATTTTAAGCTCTTCAACAGCTGAATCGAGCAATTTTATATTATGAATCGCTTCACCCAAACCCATGTTTAAAGCTATCTTTTCCAGTTTTGGAACCTGCATTACGTTTTTGTATTTAAAGGTTTCAATCAGCTTTGGTACAACGTCTTTTTCATAATGGTTCTTTAGCTGTAACATTACACGTTCCTCCGGCACACGATCCTATTTGTCTATAGCTTCATCACATTTCCTGCAGACACGTATCTTCCTTCCATCCTCCAGGCTATGCATTTTAATACGCACCGGTGTCATGCATTTGTTACAAATCACCATGACATTGGACCACTGAACCGGTGCCTCACCCTCAATAATCCCACCCTGTTTATTCTGGGCGGTCGGTTTTGAATGCCGTTTTACCATGTTTATATTTTCGACAAGAACCCGGTTCTTTTTCCTGATCACCTTAATCACTTTACCGATCTTACCCTTATCCTTACCGGCAATTACCTTTACCTTGTCGTCTTTTCTTATCAAACACTTATCTTTCATAATCAGCCATTTCTCCAATTATAATACTTCGGGAGCCAACGAAATTATTTTCATAAACCTCTTAGCACGTAGCTCTCTCGCAACAGGACCAAATATACGGGTACCTATAGGCTCTTTGGCTCCGGAAATTAATACAGCTGAATTATCATCAAATCTTATATATGATCCATCAGGCCTTTTTATCTCCTTTTTTGTCCTAACCACAACAGCCTTTAAAACATCTCCTTTTTTGACCTTGGCATTCGGAATGGCTTCCTTTACTGCTACTACAATGATATCGCCGATACTTGCATAGCGCCTCCTTGAACCGCCAAGAACCTTAATGCAATACAATATCTTTGCTCCTGAATTGTCTGCCACTGTTAATCTCGTCTCAGCCTGAATCATATTCTCATCTTTCCTTTACAATCAAACAGCTTTTTGAATTATCTCAGTCACACGCCATTTTTTAATTTTGCTAAGGGGCCTGGATTCGGTTATTAATACTTTATCTCCCAACCTGCAAGTGTTACCTTTGTCATGCGCTGCAAACTTAGCTCGCCTTTTGATATATTTATGATAAAGTCGGTGTTTAACCAGACTCTCAACCAGTACTATTACGGTCTTATCCATTTTGTTACTTATAACCGTTCCAACTACCTGTCTTTTTTTTCCACGTTCTTTCATATTAGCAACTATTCTTTATTTTCTTTGTTTTTTTAAGCTTCGTCTTTGATTAATGTTTTTAGCCTTGCGATATCACGCTTGGTCTGTTTCATTTTCTGCGGATTTTCCAGCTGTCCTATCCCGTGCTGAAAACGCAAATTAAACAGTTCCTCCTGGAGACCAATTACCTTCTGTTTCCTTTCTTCCATGCTTAACTCTCTAATCTCACTTACTTTCATATCATGTCGCCTCTATCAACGAACCTTGTTTTAACAGACAGCTTGTGAGAAGCAAGCCTGAATGCCTCTTTGGCCAATTCTTTTGGAACACCCTGCATTTCATAAAGGATTCTACCAGGACGAACGATTGCAACCCATCCTTCAGGAGCCCCCTTCCCTTTTCCCATCCTGACTTCAGCAGGCTTCTTAGTAAAAGGCTTATCAGGAAAAATTCTTATCCACATCTTGCCGCCTCTTTTTACGTGTCTGGTCATGGCAATACGGGCAGCCTCAATCTGTCTTGCGCTTATCGCGCCACATTCCGTTGCCTGCAATCCAAATTCGCCGAAATTCAAAGCGCTCCCACGCCTGGCCACACCTCTCATTCGACCTCTTTGCTGCTTTCGAAATTTCACTTTCTTGGGACTGAGCATCTTTAAGTATCTCCGACTAAATTTATCTCTTTACTTGAGGCAGTTTCAAAATGTTCAATTTTGTTCGAGATCAAGGAAGGCGAAAATTTTAACCACAGGAATACATTGAGTATTTCGAGGATTAAAATTTGAGCCTGACGCAGATACCGGACAAAAGGGGACGTTTTGAAATTGTCTCTACTTGTTAATCACCTTTATTGACCAACCTCAACCTTATCCTTTTTCAATATCTCACCTTTAAAAATAAATACCTTAACTCCAATAATTCCGTAAGTTGTGCGTGCTTCAATAAAACCGTAATCAATATCTGCTCTTAAAGTATGCAAAGGCACACGACCTTCTCTATACCATTCTGTCCGTGCCATTTCGGCACCACCAAGACGCCCTGAACAGATAATCTTCACACCCATGGCACCAAACCTCATGGCCGATGACACACCACGTTTCATGGCTCTCCGGAACGCCACTCTCCTTACGATTTGCAGGGCAACATTTTCGGCAACAAGCTGGGCATCAATTTCCGGCTTTCTCACCTCCTGGATATCTATCAGAACTTCATGGGATACCATTTTTTCAATCTCTTTCTTTAGCAGGGTAATTTCCGAACCCTTTTTCCCAATCACAATCCCGGGACGGGATGTAAAAATTCGAAGTCTGATACGCTTGGATGACCTTTCTATCTCAATCCTGGAAACGCCTGCATGGTAAAGCTTATTTTTTAAAAATTTCCTTATATTATAGTCTTCCAGAATATAATCAGAATAATTTTTTCCTGCATACCATCGTGATTCCCACGTTTTAACTATTCCTAACCTCAATCCTATTGGATTTACTTTCTGGCCCAAGCTTTTACCTCCTTTTAAGCCGATCCCTCAATTAATATGACCGTAATATGGCTTGTCCTTTTCAATATACGCGTACCCCTACCTCTCGCTCTTGCTTTGAATCGTTTTAGTGTAGGGCCCTGGTCTGCTAGGATATTGTAAATTATTAGTGAATCTACATCGATATCCTGATTTTTCTCGGCATTCGCCACAGCACTGCGAACAACCTTTTCAACAATTGCCGCAGCCTTTTGCGGCATAAACTTTAGAATATTCAAACCTGCCTCAACCGGTTTTCCCTTTACAGCATCAATAAGTTTGTGAACTTTCTGAGGAGAAATTCGTACGTATTTTGATACAGCCCTAAACTCCATTACTTATAATTCCCTTTATTCTATAGTTTTAAATTTTAACTGCCTAAAACCTAAAACTTAAAACTTTTTGTATTTTACTACTATTTGATGAACTCGTAAAAAGTCCTATTTAGACGGTTTCGTAAAAAGTTCAAATTCCCCCGCTAAAAAGCAGCGGGACAAGAAGGGCGTGCAAATTTTGAAATCATGAGGCGTACTTATAGTACGTTGAATGATCACGAAATGCAGCACAACATCCCGCTGAACTGAAGCGGGAGACTTTTTACGGAACCGTCACTATTTCAATTTCGACTTTTTATCCCCCGCATGCCCGTAAAAAGTCCTTGTCGGTGAAAATTCACCAAGCTTATGACCCACCATGTTCTCTGAAATAAAAACCGGAATAAATTTTCTTCCATTATGAACGGCAAGTGTAATACCAACCATCTCAGGCACAATTGTCGACCGTCTTGACCATGTTTTGATAACCATGCTGCTCCGGCTTTCCTGTGCTGATATGACTTTTTTTAATAACTTTTGTTCAATATATGGACCTTTTTTTAACGACCGCGGCATAACTTCTCCTTACAGACTCACAAAACACAGCTCTCTACTGATAGCTGTTGAACTGTGAGCCATGATCTTACAGCTTTGAGCTATTTTTATCTCTTTGTCCTCTTTTTAACGATAAGACGATCACTTTTTTTATTCTTGCGTGTCTTGTAACCCTTGGCAAGCATACCCCACGGGCTGCATGGATGCCGCCCGCCTGAAGATCTTCCTTCACCACCACCCATCGGATGATCAACCGGATTCATAGCAACACCCCGGACTTTCGGTCTTCGGCCAAGCCACCGTTTGCGGCCTGCTTTGCCCATCGAGATATTCTCATGTACAACATTTCCGAGCTGACCTATAGTGGCTTTGCAGTTTAAAAGGACCATTCGAACTTCACTGGAAGGAAGTTTTATCAGTGCATATCGGTCTTCTTTTGCCATTAACTGTGCGAAAGTACCGGCACTCCTTACGATTTGCCCTCCTTTTCCTGCACTTAATTCAATATTATGTATATGTGTGCCAAGCGGAATATTACTTAGCGGAAGGGTATTGCCGGGTTTAATATCTGCATCATGACCGGACATTACCTTATCGTTGACTTTAAGATTAACAGGTGCAAGAATATATCGCTTCTCACCGTCTGCATAGTGTAGGAGTGCTATTCTTGCACTGCGGTTTGGATCGTATTCTATTGATGCAACTTTTGCGGGGACTCCTATCTTATCACGTTTAAAATCTATAATTCTGTAATGCTTTTTATGACCGCCCCCACGGTGTCTGCACGTAATACGTCCGTTTACATTTCGCCCGCCTGTTTTTTTTATAACTTTCAACAAACTCTTCTCGGGAGTCGAGCGTGTAATCTCATCAAATGTTGAATATGATTGAAATCGACGCCCTGGCGAAGTTGGTTTTACTTTTTTTACAGCCATTTTTAAACACCCTCAAAAAAATCTATACGTTCACCAGACCTCAATGTCACAATCGCTTTCTTCCAGTCCCTGCGTTTCCCAATAATCCGGCCTCGTTGTTTCTTCTTGCCCTTAACCTGCATTGTTCGAACATGGGCTACATTGACATTGAAAATTTTTTCTATAGCCCTTCCGATTTCAACCCTGTTGGCCCTGCGGTCCACTTCAAATGTTACCTGGTTTGAATCTTCTTTCTGAATGCTTGTCTTTTCAGTAATAAGGGGCCGTTTAATAATATTGTAGTCAATCATTTAAGAAGCCTCCCTTCAATTTCCTTTACCGAAGACTCCAGTAAAACTAAATTTTTATACTTCAAAATGTCATAAACGTTTAGCCCCTCGCTTCTCATCACTTTTATATCAGGGACGTTCCTGGAAGAAAGCTCTAAGTTTTCATTCTTTTTTTCTGTTACAATCAATGCGTTCTTTATATTTAAAGCATTGATTACTCCAATAAAATCTTTGGTTTTAATCTTCTCGAGTTCAAGTTGATCAAGTACAATAAGTTTATTATCCTTTAGCTTGCTGCTTAAAGCCATTTTAAGGGCCAGTTTCCTTTTCTTTTTAGGAACCTTGTAAAAATATGATCTGTTATCAGGACCAAAAACGACACCACCACCCCTGAGCAAAGGTGCCTTTATATCACCGCGACGCGCCCGACCGGTCCCTTTCTGTCGAAAAAGCTTCCTGCCGCTGCCTTTAATATCGCTACGATGTTTCACACTTGCAGTTCCCGAACGCCTGCATGCCAGCTGCATTGTTACAACCTCATGAAGGATAATAGATTTCACGGGAACATCAAACAGTGCGTCTGCAAGATCCCTTTGAGAAACCTTTTCTCCTCTGCTGTTTAGAATATCTATGACAGCCATAATTTTCCCCGTTTAATATTGATGGCTTCACAAATCCCGTTGAGCGGGACTGCGTTGCGCTTAATTCAACTTGCATTTGCGGATTACTTTGCCACCGCAAATTTGACTTTATTTATAGCGACAATTCCGGATTTATAACCCGGCAAAGCCCCCTTTAACATGATTAAATTTTCATCAGGTCTGATATCGACAATTTCAAGGTTACGAACCGTATTTTGACTGTTCCCATATCGACCCGGCATTTTTTTCCCCTTAATAACCTTAGCCGGCCATGCACTGCAGCCGATGGAACCCGGAATTCTGTGGCTTTTGCTACCATGGGTTTTGCGACCGCCGTGGAATCCATGCCGCTTTATTACGCCTGCGAAACCTCGCCCTTTAGTAGTTCCAACAACATCAACCCGCTCTCCGATTTTAAATAAATCGAGAGTTAAAGTCTGGCCAAGGCTGTATTCTTCCGGATTATCTACCGGAAATTCCCGAAGAAATGAAAAGCTGCCCTCGCCGCTTTTCTTAAAATGCCCTTTTTCCGGTTTATTAGTATGAGATATCTTTTTTTCACCAAATCCGAGTTGAAGCGCATTATATCCATCCGTAGCAACGGTCTTTATCTGGGTTACAACACAAGGACCGGCTTCAACGATTGTTACAGGCATGTAGGTACCTTCAGAAGCAAATAACCCTGACATCCCCAGTTTTTTTCCCATCAGTCCTTTACACATAATACTTATTTATCCCTCAAAATCACTTTTCACAAAACAATCAAGCTATAGTTTTATCTCAACATCTACACCTGGAGAAAGATCGAGTTTCATTAAAGCATCCACTGTCTGCTGAGTCGGTTCCAGAATATCCAGAAGCCGTTTATGGGTCCTCATCTCGAATTGCTCCCGAGATTTCTTGTCGATATGAGGAGAGCGAAGAACACAATATTTATTGATCCGTGTAGGCAATGGTATAGGTCCGACCACTTTTGCTCCTGTTTTATTAGCCGTATCAACAATATCTGCAGCCGACTGATCCAGCAGCTTGTAATCATATGCCTTAAGTCTGATCCTGATCTTTGTATTTGCTATCATTATTGGTCTCTCTTTTATTCAATTATTTCGCTAACCACGCCTGCACCGACAGTCCGACCACCTTCCCTTATCGCAAACCTCACCTCTTTCTCCATCGCAATCGGTGTGATAAGCTCAGCAGTAATCGTTACATTGTCACCGGGCATCACCATCTCT
>DAOWEJ010000025.1 GCA_030638575.1 Deltaproteobacteria bacterium
TCGGGCTTATTACCGGTTCAGTGTATGCACAATCTGTCTGGGGCAGGTTTTGGAGCTGGGATCCGAAAGAAGTCTGGTCCGGTATAACATGGCTTCTATATGCAGCCCTGCTTCACGAGCGCCTTGCCGTGGGATGGCGCGGCCGAAAAGCGGCCATTATGGCGATTATCGGTTTTGCAGTCGTGTTGTTCACTTTTTTTGGTGTCAACTTTCTATTAAAAGGACACCATGGAGTGTTTACAAAATTTTAAGCTAACCCGGACAATCCTGAAAAAAAAGATTTTTCAATAGTTCAGCCACGAAGACACAAAGGCTCAAAGGAAGGATATGAATTATAAAACTTTGAGAAAAAGAGAAGAATCAATAGCTGAAAAACTGTAGATGTAGCATATACAGTTTATTAAAAAATGGTACTAAATGAATTATATTATAATCTTAGTGCCTTTGTGTCTTCGTGGCTGAACTATTGCAAGATTTTTTGAAAGTTTATAAATGTTTTGATATTCGAAATAAAGTTATGCCTGATATAGTACTACTTGGAATAAACCATGAAACAGCGTCCGTTGAACTCAGGGAATGCCTGGCATTTTCAGGAGAAGAGACCGCCGATGCACTGGTATCGCTTCATAATAATCAGTTTATTAAAGAGGCTTTAATCTTTTCAACATGCAATCGCGTTGAGGTTTTGTTTGTAACGGAAAACAGGACCAAAGGCGCTGATGCTGCAAAAGAGTTCATTTCTGAATTCAAAAAAGTCCCCGTTACTCAGTTTGAAGATGCGCTGTATGTTTATGAAGGTGATGAAGCAGTCCGGCATATTTTCAGGGTAGCTTCCAGTCTTGACTCGATGATGGTTGGTGAACCTCAGATTCTGGGGCAGATAAAAGAGGCTTATAGGAATGCCGTTTTGAAAAAGACCTCCGGGGTTATTTTAAACCGTTTGCTTCACAGAACTTTTTTTGTTGCAAAAAGAATTCGAAGCGAAACCGGAATAGGAGATCATGCAGTATCGATAAGTTATGCAGCTATTGAACTTGGGCGGAAGATATTCGGTAGCCTTGAAGGAAAGAAGGTTCTTCTTATCGGTGCAGGTGAAATGGCTGAACTTGCTGTTGAACACCTGATTCGAAACAGAGTCGGACAGATTTTTGTGGCAAACAGAACGTTTGAACGAGGTGTCGAACTCGGAAAAAAATTTAAAGGGCAGGCTATCAGGTTTGAAGAACTTACAGACCATTTAAAGGAAGTTGATATCATTATCAGTTCAACCGGTTACCAGGATTTTATCCTCAGGCCTGACCAGGTTAAAGGCACTATGCGCAACAGACGCAATCGCCCCCTTTTCTTTATAGATATTGCTGTTCCCAGGGATATTGATCCTAAGATAAACCGTCTAAACAACTCGTATGTTTATGATATTGATGACTTAAAAGGAATTATTGATGAAAACATAGGGGATAGAAAAGCCGAGGCGGTCAAAGGAGAGAGAATAGTTGACGAAGCGGTCATTCGGTTTCGGGAGTGGTATGACAATCTCGATGTGGTTCCGACAATTGTAGCCCTGCGCAGTAAACTGGAAACAATTGCAAGGGCGGAAATTAATAAAACCACGCAATCAAACCCTTTTTCAGATGTTGAACTACGGGCCATTCGCAGAATGACAGATGCACTTATTAATAAATTCCTGCATGACCCCACACTTGTTTTAAAAGGTAACGGCGTTCACAGGGATAAGTTCGTTTATTTAGATGTTGCAAGGAAACTTTTCAAGCTGGACAAATGATAAATCCGAATATCGAAAATCGAAATTCGAAACAAATTCAAATATCAAATAACAAAATGACCAAAACTAACCATGCCTGAGGCATGGGAAATGTGGTGTTTTTGTTATTAGAACATTCGTATTTTGGTCATTGTTTAGTATTTCGTTCTTCGTATTTCGAATTTATGACCGAAAACAGCAGTTTTTGGTCAGTCACTAAATTGGAGGAATATTTTGAAGAAGACAGCATTTCTTTTTCCGGGGCAGGGTTCCCAGTCGGTTGGAATGGGATTCGATTTATACCAGGAGTATGATTTTGTCAGAGAGCTTTTTGACATGGCAGAGGAGACGTGCAGGATAAACATATCAAAACTTTGTTTCAAAGGCCCCATGGAAGATCTTACCATGACGGTAAATCTCCAGCCTGCAGTAACTGCGGTGAATCTCGCATTTCTAAGCGTCATTGAAAAGGAAGGTGTAAAACCTGCTATTGCCGCTGGCCACAGCCTCGGCGAATACAGTGCACTTCGAGCGTCGGGCGTTGTTTCAAATCAGGATACATTCGCCCTCGTCTATAAACGGGGGGAGCTGATGCATCATGAATCGACAAAGTATGTCGGGGCCATGCATGCCGTTATCGGGCTGCCCATAGACAAAGTTGACGAAATTGTCAAAGATGTTCAAAAAGATGGTGTTGTATCTGTGGCAAACCATAACACCGAGCTGCAGATAGTCATTACGGGCGCTCCTGAACCGGTTAAAAAGGTTTCTTCCCTTGCAGCTTTACAAGGTGCAAAATCGATCCCTTTAAAAGTAAGCGGTGCCTGGCACAGTGAATTAATAAGAGGAGCGGAAGATAAGTTCAGGAAATTCCTTGACCCATTTGCTTTCAACAAACCGGAAAAACCGATACTTTTTAATGTTACTTCAGATTATGAAACGGATCCCGGAGAGATCAAATCTATTATGGCAAAACAGCTTATAAGCCCTGTTCGATGGTATGATTCCATGCGTAAGCTCATTGAAGAAAATGTGGAAGTTTTCGTGGAGGTGGGCCCTGGGAGAGTCCTTACCGGACTGATAAGAAAGATCCTGCCAAAGGATTATCCTGCCAAGATTTATTCGGTGAATAATATGGAAAGCCTTGAACAATTTTTAAAAGACAATGCCTGATCTATTTGTAAGAAGCATTCAAGAAAACACAGGGTTTAAGCCACCGCCCGCTAAGCTTACAGTCGCGCTTTTTAACTGCCCCATGGCCCTCTTTTTTTGGATTGTTGGCAAGAATTTGCTTGACTCTTAAGTCCCTATTGCCTTTCTGTCATATCTGGCTGGTGGAAGAAATGCCTGAATTTAGAATATGGATATGAAAATCCTATAGCAGCGCTTAAAAATTTCTTCTTGTCATTTTCCCCTAATTCATATCGGTGAGTAGTGCCCATATGGGTATCGGTATAATGAAGTGTAGAACTCTCTTCTCTAAGTGCTTCATTCCCAAAAAAGTATTCAAACCAGTTAAATTTGTACGCCACTGTTTTTCCTGATTTGGGATCATAGCCTAATGTAATCATAATATCCTGTTGATACTGAATTAAATCAATGACTTTTTTATCCGATCTGACACCCTGCTGATTGAGAAAAGCTAATAGATTCCTATAGAAATCTTCAATCTGCTCAGAAATCGAAACCCAAATATAAGTCCAAAGTTGCCATCCCTTTCTGTTAGGATTATAAGAATTTAAGAATCCTATCATATCAGGCTGGGTTAGAATCCTATGTATTTGTGGCATATCCGGATCATCATAAAAACCATTAATCAGTTTCTTTATGCGCTTAAATGACTTAAAGCTCTCAACATCTGTCTTGAGTGTAAATTCCAGCAAGTTATTATAGAAATTTTTGTATGATAACACATTATTATCATTCAGATACTTTGCCAAGAGCCGAGTATATCCACCGTTATGCAACGCTTGAATTGTTTCAGCAAACAAAAAACAGTAAGCCCAATCATCATATGGCATTGTATTTGTTTCAAATACGATTTCAACATATTCTTTTTCGCAATTTTGATCTACAATACGGAGAGGTTTGAATTTGGTCTTAATACCATATTTTTCCCTCACCAACCTTTGACTTATGGGAGCATTAGGTAGCAACACCAATTCATAGAAACGAATATCATCATGCATGCCATAATCCAACAAAGTGCAAATACCATTTATGAACGATTCTCGTGTCTCCTTAGGCAGTCCAAGAATTAGCTCGGTATAGGTTGGAATGCCCTGTTCAGTATACCTTTCCTTTAATTCCTTGTAATTGTTGATGCCAATGTATTGCCTGTCAACTGCTCGTAACACATTCATATCTAAGCTTTGCATAGATAGGGTGGTGCCCCATAGCATTTCGTTATTATGTAAAAGTTTACTTATCTCGAACACTATATCATTAGATTTTTTTGCGAATTGAATTCGTATTCTTTTGGGATAGCCGTATTTCTTCTTGGCATCAACTAACATCTGAACGATATCCAAATCACGTTTGAAAATACCGAAATTACAATCAGTAATATATATGTCATCAATTTTGTGGGTAGCAATATATTCAATTTCTTGAATGATTTTGTCGAGATCATGTAGCCTCATTTTATTCAATGTTCTCACACCCCAATCACAAAAACTACATGAGTAAGGGCATCCACGATTTGTCTCCCACAATCCAATTTTATTGGGATTACCGTCACTCAGAAAATCATCAAAGAACCCATTTAGGTATGGGCTTGGTATTGGCAGATCTTTAGGAAGCTTGGTGCTACTTGGAGTTTTGATGGATTTATTGTTTTCATTGAAACTAATACCATGTATGTTATTTAAGTCTGGTGCATTATTTAGGAATTCTATTAATAGGTTCTTAAGGGGTATTTCCCCCTCACCATGGACCAAAACATCTACATACGGATGCTTAAAAAAATAAGATTCACTTGAATCAGGAATATGTGGCCCACCGCATATTACTTTACAGTTGGGATATTTCTCTTTAACTACTTTGGCTATTTTAGTTTGTTGATTATGATTCCACACATAGCAGGAAACACATAGAATATCCGGATCGATTATTTCTTCGGCTATTGTCTCTACTGCTTGTATCTTACAAAATGGTTCTTTCCAACTATAATTGCTATCTATAAGTGTATCTTGTTCAGCATAACTTCGTAAAGATCCATAAGCATACGGAACAAATTGAATCATATTAAGAGATAGAAAATATATCGATTTCATTCCAATGTCTTTTTGATAAGAACTTGCTTTTTGAAAGCGGATTAAGCTGAAATCTCGGTTTGAGTAGGATAGTAGGATAGATCACTATATGTGGTATCCCTTGTTATGGAGTGAGACCTTTGCACAACTCCATCAAAATCTTCTTAAACAATGAGACCTTTGCAAAACGCCACTTTTCTCCTTCCTTGAACTTGAATCCCGCTTTAGCGAGACATCTTTCAAAGGTCTCATAATGGAATGTTTAATAATTGAAAAATAAAGTCTTATTATTTTATGAGCTTCCCGAAAACTGCTCATAGACAGGGTTAAGAAACCGGTTCTAAAGACGGTTGCTGATAATCCTCAGCCCATCAAGAGTCAAAACCGGTTCAACCGCTTCGATGGTCTCGGATACTTTATGGATTAGTTCTGCAAGCCCTCCTGTTGCAATAATTTTTGGATTTGTTCCCATCTCTATTTTCATTCGTTTTGCTATTCCATCCACCAGGCCGGCATATCCGAAGATAATGCCAGCTTTAATACTGCTTGATGTGTCTTTACCTATCACGCTTTCGGGAGGAACAAAAATCTCAACTCTGGGGAGTTTGGATGCTTTCCTAAAGAGTGCTTCAGAGGCAATCATGATACCGGGGCTGATAGCGCCGCCTAAGTATTCCCCTTTTTCAGAAATAGCGTCAAAGGTTGTAGCTGTTCCGAAATCTATCACAACGAGGCTGCTGCTGTATTTGTCATATGCAGCAACTGCATTAACGATCCTGTCTGCTCCTACTTCTGCCGGATTGTGGCAAAGTATCGGCATGCCGGTATAGGATGCGGTGTCTACCCAGTGCGGTGAATACCCTAAATATTTTAGGCAGAAAGAATTCAGGATAGTTACCATGGGAGGGACAACGCTTGAAATTATTGTCCTGTCGATATCCTTTGGCTGAATACCTTTGCCTGAAAAAAGGCCTGTAACAAGAAGATTGAATTCATCTTCTGTTGTATTCCTCTCGGTACGAACCCTCCAATCCATTATCAGATGATTCTTATCGTAGACTCCCATTACTGTATTTGTGTTTCCGATATCTATAACAAGCAGCATGATCCGGTTATTCCTTTAGATTGCCTTTAGATTTACTGTACTATTTTTACTGTAAATATTTCTGGTTTTACGCCGGCAAGGGTAGTTTTTACCGGCAGTATAATGGCTGCGCTTCTTACATATACGCCGGGTTTTAATCCCTTTAGATCAACATATACTTTTATATCATTTTTTGTTTTAAGTTTTTCCAGAATATTCACAGGTCCTTTTATTTCAATATCTATTGTAGGAGGAGAAATGCTGTAAGCATACCGGGTATTTTTTCCTTTTACAGGAATTTTGTAAATCTTTTTTGTGGCCATTTTTTCTTTTATAAATATTTCAGCTTGAATTATCCCTGATGGAAAAACGATATCAATGTATTTATCAAGGTCAAGAGCGATTTCCTTTTTAAAGGATTCTGTTACTCCATTGATATCAACAGGCTTTGTCATGACATTTTCCATGGTATGAAGGGTTTTCTCAGGCCCGCGCAATATTATTGAAGATGGTTTTACAATGGCGTCGGCAATGAAAAAGCTTGAAGGAAGTTTGCCGGAAAAAGTAATTGTTATAGGGACTTTTTTATAGATCTCTTTATCAACATTTATAGTAAAGACTGAAGGATTTATCTTTATAATCAAGACCCCCTCGGGAAGCCTGATATTGTCAAGGTTTACCTGAATAGAGTTAACGCCGGCGGATATACCTGACAGATCGGCTAAATATCGCAGTTTCAGGTCACGAACAGATTCAACTGCTGATTTTAAGCCGCGAACACGAACTTCAATATCCTTCAGTGGGAAATCTGTTATTGTCAAACCTGAAGGGATTGTACCGGGATCAACGGGAATTAGTATATCGGTTTCATGATAGGATGGGCCTGGCCAGAAAAAAACGATACATACGACAATTACAAGGAACAGTATAAACCACTTTATATTTTTTTGCATGTAAAGTAGAGCCTGTTTGTTCAAGCAGTTAAACGAATTAAACCGAATTAACCAATTTATGCTTGTTTAAGTAAGTCAATTATTTTTGCTGTTGCACAGGTATTTGCGACATTATGAACCCTGACGATATGAGCGCCGTACAAAATTGCAGCGGCAACACATGCCTGGGTACCGTTTTCTACTATCTGCAGATCCGGTCTGATATCTTTGCTTGTTTTATCTTTAAGGATTTTTCTTATAAAGGTCTTCCTTGAAGGACCGATTAAAACAGGAGCGTCTAAATCCGAAAATTCATTCAGCTGTTTTATCAATAGAAGATTATGTTCAACTGTTTTCCCAAAACCGATTCCAGGGTCGATTATAACCTTTGTTCTTGGAATGCCGGATTTTTCAGCCCTGTCAATTGCATCTGAAAGAAACGATTTTATTTCATCAATAAGGTTATCATACTCAGGAGAAACCTGCATAGTTTTGGGAATTCCCAGCATGTGCATCACAATAATGGGCACCCCGAATTTTGCGGCAACAGAAGCCATATCCGGGTCAAGTCGCAATGCCCCGACATCGTTAATAATAGAAGCACCTGCTTCGAGAGCCCTTTTAGCTACTTCCACCTTGGTCGTATCAATGGAAATTGGAACTGAAACGCGTTTGGCAAGCTGACCTATCACTGGAACAACGCGCTTTATTTCCTCTTTTGAAGATACGGGGTCGGAAAATGGGCGTGTCGATTCCCCCCCTATGTCAATAATATCAGCCCCGTCTGCAACCAGTTTTTCGCCATGGGCCACTGCATCTTCGCAGGATAAAAATCTTCCCCCGTCCGAAAAAGAATCAGGCGTTACATTCACGATACCCATGATACAGGTGCGCTTGCCTAGTTCAAGATTGTGGGAATCCCAGGAAAGATTATATGTCTTCATAATATTTATTGTCAGGTCGCCGGCTGATCAGATTCTGCCTCAACTGTTTCTTCCTGATCTTCTATGCCTTTTGACGGAAGCTGTATTCCAGGCCGCATGGAAAAAATAAGTTCATCAAGCTCCTTTCCCTGTACCGTTTCTTTTTCGAGAAGAAGTTCGGCCAGTTTATGAAGAACATCCAGATTTTCTTCTAAGACGTTTTTTGCACGGCGATATGCCTTATCGATCAGACTGTTAATCTCTTCATCAATTTTCCGGGCAGTCTCTTCAGAATAATCCCTGTGCTGTGCAATTTCCCGTCCGAGGAAAATATGTTCTTCATCTTTTGCATATGAAAGGGGACCGAGCTTATCACTCATGCCCCAGGCCCGCACCATCCTTTGGGCAAGATCTGTTGCCTGTTTTATATCGTTTGCCGCTCCTGTACTTATCCTTTTAAAAACAATCTCTTCTGCTGCCCGTCCGCCAAAGGCAACAGACAATTCACTTTCAAGCTGATCTTTAAATTTAAAATCCCTTTCTTCAGGCAGAAACCATGTAATACCTGCCGCACGCCCTCTGGGAATGATAGTTATCTTATTGACCGCATCGGTTTCAGGGAGTAAGCGGGCAACAAGTGCATGCCCTCCTTCATGGTATGCCGTTACCTTTCTGTCCTCCTCCTTGATGACTTTTGACTTGCGTTCCAATCCCATATAAACTTTGTCCTTAGCATCTTCAAAATCGGACATGTCGATTTTCTCTTTATCCCTTTTTGCAGCAAGCAGGGCAGCCTCGTTGACAAGATTTTCGAGGTCTGCACCTGAAAAACCGGGAGTCCCCTTTGCCAGTATGATCGGCTTGACATCGGGTGCAATAGGAGTTTTTTTCATATGAACCGCAAGGATTTTTTTACGGCCTTTGATATCCGGCAGAGAAACAACCACCTGGCGGTCAAACCGCCCCGGACGCAAAAGGGCTGGATCGAGTACATCAGGCCGGTTTGTAGCAGATATCATAATAACGCCTTCATTCGATTCAAATCCGTCCATTTCAACAAGGAGCTGGTTTAAGGTCTGTTCTCTTTCATCATGTCCTCCGCCTAAGCCGGCACCTCTATGCCTTCCTACCGCATCTAATTCATCAATAAAGATAATGCAGGGCGCATTTTTTTTGCCCTGTACAAAAAGATCTCTGACGCGTGAAGCTCCCACTCCAACAAACATTTCCACAAAATCCGACCCGCTTATGCTGAAAAACGGAACATCGGCTTCACCGGCAATGGCACGTGCCAGCAGGGTCTTGCCCGTACCAGGAGGTCCCATCAGGAGCACACCTTTGGGTATCCGTCCGCCAAGACGGGTGAATTTTTTAGGTTCTCTCAAAAACTCTACAATTTCCCCCAGTTCTTCCTTTGCTTCATCTATTCCGGCCACATCTTCAAATGTGACCTTATCCTTGTTGTCTGAAAGCAAACGGGCACGGCTTTTTCCAAAGGAGAGTGCTTTGCCACCCCCGGCCTGCATTTGCCGCATAAAAAATATCCAAACGCCTATGAGCACTATCATCGGAAACCATGAAACAAGGACGGACATATACCATGGTGATTCATCCGGTGGTTTTGCCTGAATCGTCACACCTTTTTCCCTGAGAATTTTAATAAGATCTGGGTCCTGTGGAGCAAATACTTTGAAACGTTTCTGGTTGGTATCCATTACAAAGAGCTCCTGGCCTTGTAAAATGACTTCAGCAACGCGCTCGTTTTCAACCATGGAAAGAAATTCCGTGTAACTGATGTTGGTCTCTGCAAGATGCTGTTGATTGAAAAGATTATAAAGCATGATCATCATCAGAGTGATGACGAGCCATAAAGCTATGTTTTTATAAAATGGGTTCAAAAGATATTACCTCCTGCATACTTTTTAAGGGAAATTAGCCAAATTCCCATGGTGCTTAATTATTGAAATAAATCTAATCATCATTGCCCATTAGGCAAGTAAAAGTTCGACTTTAAGCGCATTTCTGGTTGATGACGTAACTTTTGAGTATTCATCCTGCCTGTGACCGGCCACCCAGATAATCTTATCCCTGCTAATAAGGATCGGGCATTTTAAGCGTTGAGTTCTGTCTATCTTATTATTGATAAAATATTTTTTAACCTTTTGCGAACCTCCCATGCCAAAAGGAGTAAAACGGTCGCCAGGCCGAAAGTTTCTTACAAACAGGGGGAAACTTAAGAAGTCCATATCAAAAAAAGCTACCCGCTGTCCAGCATTATAGATATCCGTTATATTTTCAATATCTGTTTGAGAAAAGATCAATTGCGAACCTGTCTCTTTTATATGTAAAATTTCTGGTTTTAAGCCGGGCTGAGAAACAATATGCTCGAACAATAATTTTTCGGCATTTTCAGCCCCCCCCTTTTTCCCTGAAGAAATACGAAGAATATCCCCCTTTCTCACTATTTTGATACGATCAGGAAGATCAAGATGTCCATAGGCAGGACCGATTTCTACAAGTTTTATTACAAAACCGATATGGGAAAAGGTAATACGTCTTAAATCCCCTTTTATCTTCTCAATCGCCCGACGTATTATCCTCCTTTTTAACCCCATACCGGTTTGAACAAGTTCAGGGACTGAAAGGGTAATGCAATTCTCTTTTGCATTTAAAACAATATCTTTATAAAAAGGATTGATTATATTTTCAATCAACTCCTCTTCGGATCTCATGATTGACGCAAGGCGGTTTAACGTTTCTGTTATTCTTTTATTGTATGACTGTTTTAAAATCGGAATCAGCTCATGGCGTACTTTGTTTCTAAGGAATTTTGTGTCTTCATTCGACCTGTCTGTAACATATTTCAATCGACTTGCGGTCAGATAATTCATAATTTCATATTTTTTTAACCTTATAAGGGGTCGGACAATTGCTGGGTACCGTCCGATGTTACGCCTAACCGGCGGGATACCGGAAATGCCAAGTGGGCCGCTCCCTCTTAACATATACATCAAAACCAGTTCTGCATTATCATCTCCCTGATGACCCAACGCAATTTTGTTGAACATTTCTTTTTCAGCTATGGAATTAAAAAAGTTATAGCGAACACGCCTGGCCGCTTCTTCCATGGAGAGCTTGTGTATGCTTTTATACTTGATAACGTCTTCCTTTTTAATATAGCAGGGCAAATCAAGCTTTATTGCAAGTGATTCAACAAACTCGGCGTCACGGTCTGAATCTTCATGGCGGATGCCGTGATTTAAGTGGGCAATCCCCAGAGTGAGAGAGAGTTTTGTGGCGAGTTCAAGCAGCACGTGAAGAAGGGCCACGGAGTCAGACCCACCGGAAACACCGATAAGGACCGAGTCCTTTGGCTCAAACATTCTGTGAGCTTTAATGGTATCTTCTACAATGCTTAATATCTTATTTTTGACCGGGCTATGGCTGTAACCTTTGTGCAATGAAGTCATGAGCAATTATTAACGGTTTTGAAAATTACGCTTTGCGGGGGAGAAAAAGGTATTTCAGGCTGCCTGCAAAGTCGATTTTAATGTGAGACCTTTGCAAAACGGCACTTTTTGCCCGATTTCTACGTCAGGCTCAAATTTCAATCCTCGAAATATTCCATATATTCCTGTGGTTGAAATTTTCGCCTTCCTTGAACTCGAACAAAAATTACCATTTTTCAAAGGTCTCAATGTATGAAAATTGTGCATGTGACAAAGTGGAAAACCTAAATCATTTAATAACATACAGGCCTACAAGTCAATAAAAACCCTTAATATAGTGGATTGCCGAATAACTTGAAGTGTATCTTGTGGTAGCAAGTTTTATTTCTTTTTTCCTTGAAAAAAAGATTTTATTGCTTATTTTTACTTAATGGTTGTGCTAGGCGGGGAGCTAGCGGTGCCCTTTTCCCGAAATCCGCTTTATGCGGGGCTGAATTCCCTCTTAAGGGTTTATGCTTGAATTTTGTAATCCATTCGACCGGCCGCCGCGCAACAGACGGTCGCGAACCTCGTCAGGTCCGGAAGGAAGCAGCGATAAGTGATGCAGTCTGTGTCGTGGATTGTTCCCGGTCATATTAATGGCTTACATTTTTTAAAGAAAAATTCGAAAGAGGGTGCACAACCAATCCTACAATTTCGCCCTTCCAGGTGTTCATGTAGAAAAAACAGGCTGTTATCATACAGGATCTCTCGATTTCCACCTTGACATTACTTTATATAGTATTATTTTTATCAAAGTTTGATCTGCTTTCATGGCGTGAAAATTTTTTATTCTAAAATATCAGGAGAATATATCGGTTTATGACCGCTACAAAGAAAATAAAAATTCAAACTGAACCCGAAGAGGACAGCGACAGGAACGAAATTGCCCCAAAAGGCGATTCTGATGAAGATGAAAAAGTCGATAAAGGTGATCCTTTAAAGGAAATTCAGGCAAAACTTGAGATTGTTGAACAAGAGGCAAAAGAGACACATGATCGTTTCTTAAGGGTTTCCGCTGAATTTGAAAACTATAAAAAACGCTCTGCACGCGAAATGGACGATTTCAGAAAATATGCAAATCAGTCCCTGATAAAGGAGATGCTTGCAGCAGTCGATAACCTCGAGCGGGCTTTAAATTCTTCAAACGGAAACAGCAGCAATGATAAATGCATGGCTGATGGCGTTAACATGACTCTTAAAGAGATACTGAAGGTCTTTGAGAAATTTAATGTAAAACCCATCGAATCTATAGGACAGCTCTTTGACCCGACTTTTCATCAGGCCATGATGCAGGAAGAGACAGATGAACATCCTGAAAATACAATTATAACTGAATTGCAGAAAGGGTATATGATTCACGACAGGCTGCTTCGACCTTCAATGGTTGTAGTTGCCGCATCAAAGGCAAAAACAGAAGGAGACCTTTGAAAAACACTCCCTTTTGCCCAATTTCTGTGTCAGGCTAAAATTTTGGCACGCAGTGAAGCTTTAGCGCTATCCTCGATCCGCCTCAGGCGGATCGCCTTCCTTGAACTTGAACAAAATTGAGCATTTTTCAAAGGTCTCAGCGGATAATAA
>DAOWEJ010000104.1 GCA_030638575.1 Deltaproteobacteria bacterium
GAAAGGCAAAATTTTTAACCACAGGTCCGCCTGAGGCGGATCGAGGATAGCGCTAAAGGTTAGCGCTGATGCTTCACTTCGTGTCACTAAAGTGCCAAAATTTGAGTCTGACGCAGATATCGAACAAAAGGGGACGTTTTGAAATTGGCTCTAAATACCTTGCTTAACTAACCATATCACCTCCCAGTTTTTTTATTTTTTCTTCCTGTATCTTTTTTTTCTTATAAGCATCTTCAAGTTTGAAAAGAAGTTCATCAATATTCATCGGTTTTATAAGATAATCGAAAGCGCCGAGTTCCATACCACGAATTGCCACTTCCATACTTGCGTGGCCGGTAAGCATAATCACCTCGATTAAAGGATTTTTCTTTTTTATTTCCTCCAGAGCCTGGATACCGTCCATACCAGGCATCCTTACGTCAAGCACTACCACATCCACCGGATCTCTATCTAAAAACACAAGTGCATCTTCACCTCTTTCAACCCCAAAAGCATTTATATTACGCTTTTTCATCCTTTTTAATAATGTTTCTATAAACTCAGTCTCGTCATCGACAAACAAAACGGTAAAATCGGCCACTGTATTGCCTCCTTCTCCAAACCCTTTAGGAAATACTCATTTTTATCAAATATCTGAAATATTTACTTTTTATGGTAAAATATTCATAATCAATCACGAAAAAACAAAAGCTGCAAATCATAAAAGAAAAATCTGTTATATATAAATGATATTAAAAGAATATTCAAGAAGAATCAATAAAAGCAAATAAATGTGTTGATTTCAAGGGGATGGGAATGTGTAAAGGGGCTTTCGGGAGGAGTGAATTCACCATTTGTCCAGCATCGAGCATCCAGTATCGCGAAGCCCCGCGGGATTTGAGGCGGAGCTTCGCAATAACAGTGTGAAACCTTTGCAAAACTTCGATCTTAATTATCTTGTTTTTTTCATATTTGCATTTAGGCGTAATTTAATAATAAATTAATAAATCACACAATTCTCTCGAGCCAGTATCGCAGCGCCGTAAATTCCGGCATCATCACCCAGCTTGTTCTTTACTATCTTAACATTTTTCCTCAGGCCGCTAACGGTAAATTTTTTCGTTAGCCTGTTTAACTCCTTATATACCGGCTGGTTGCTTTGGCCGCCGCCGAGAATGATAATGCCCGGATTTAGCGTATTCATAAGCGCAGCCAAGCCAATAGAAAAGTGCACAAGCGCTTCGCCGGCTACTTTTTTGGCTATCTGTTCACTTGAATCATAAATTGCTTTCGAATCCGGCTCTTTTAATTTTCCGCCGGCAGCCAAATAGTTGCGCACAAGATCGCTAGCTCCAGCGTAGGCCTCGATCGTGCCCATAAGTCCGATTCGCCCCATGGGACCGGATGGATTCACAATATTATGCCCGAACTCACCAGCGCTGCCGGTAGTCCCCGAGTATATTTGTCCGCCCAGTACTATGCCGGCACCGATTCCGGTGCCGAATATGACGCCAATCACGTTCCGCTGCCCCTGTCCGGCGCCCAGCCTTTGTTCACCCAGCGCAAAGCAATCGGCGTCATTAGCGACTGCCACAACTGGGCATTTAAATATCTTTTTCAGCTCACTGCCGAGGGGAAAATTGCTAAGAGCTTTAATTTTAGATGTGCTGACAATAGAACCCTCCCTATCAACCACATCCGGGATACTGACTCCGATACCCATAATTTTTACATCAGCCTTAAGTTCGTTTACCAATTCGCATACTATGGCAAAAAACTCATTTTTAGATATAGCAACTTCGGATTCAAATTTTTTCTTATTAAATTCGACCCGTTTCTTTTTAACTACCTTATATTTATCGTCAAATAGCGCTCCAGCTATCTTTGTTCCCCCAATATCAAGAGCAACCACGTAATTAGTTTTCATTTAATTTAAACTTAATTCAAGGATAAAGCCGATAATGACAAATAACATTCCCACACGCCGATAACTTGTTCGCTTTTTTCATTTCTCGCGTCACCCGCCCGAAGACATAAAAATACAGGTTTTTCTCGGTTAATCTTAAATAATGTTGACAAAGCCTCACAGCCCGAATCAATTGCTTCTTCGCTCTCTTTATATCTTTTTATCTCCATAATTAAATATGTTACATAACGTCCCCTCCCAACAAATCAATTGTCAATGCCGCGGACCAGGAAAAATCCTTGCCGCCCATTCCTTTGCCGGTTAGTGGTGAATAATACTCCCAAAAACCATTTTTATCTACCACTTTAAGAATATGCGTGGATAGATGCTGCGCCCGCTCTTTCATACCGAGCCGTAATAATCCTTTCCAAAGAAACCAATTAACGTTCACCCAGACCGGTCCGCGCCAGTATTTCTCCGAATCAAACAATTTATCTTCCACACCGACCGACGGTACCAGGCTGATGGCACAGTTTTTCTGTCCGCAAAAATTAGAACGATCCAAATGCTCTTCCATACCCTTAAGCTGCTCACCTGTTAAAACTCCGGTAATTATCGGCATTACTCCAGCGGCAGTTTGCACTTTTATTGGCTCATTAGTAATTAAGTCCCAGTCATAAAACATCTTATCTTGCTCGTCCCAGAGTTTATTTAGAAAACCGTGCTTGCATATCGTTAGCCACTCATTAATCTCTTTCTTATCCTCGCCCAAAACTTCTGCGATTTTAAGTAGTTCCTGGTCAGCCATATAGAGAATTGAGGAGATTACCTTGTCTTTTATTTTAAACGGATAATCATCGTATATCTTTGCGTCATCATACCCGCGCGCTTTTAACTCCAGAACCATATGAATATACTTGTCATACTCGGCGTTGGTTGGCCGGTACTTGGGGTTAATAAGCAGAATGTCCTTGCGCTCAAAAGCGGGCAAATTCTCCGGCTTAAGCCGGTCCATGGCCGCGTCCCAGCGCGGTGAATTATCAAAACCTGATTCCCAGGGATGGTATATCGTTATAAGGCCCCAGCCTTCTATATCGCGCTTGTCATGGAAATATTTATGATTAGCCAGTAGCTTTGGATAAAATTCCTTTAAAATGTCAATCGCCCTGTTCTCATCCCTTTCTTTAAGAACTTCATAAATATGCCATACAGCCAGCGCCGCTACCGGCGGCTGAGTAATACCCGAGGTCTTTACCTCTTTACTGGCATATTTACTTGCTTCTTGCGAGCCCCAGAAATCATGGTTCGGAAAATAACTATCGTCTTCGGTGTGAAACAGGATATGGGGCAAAAAACCGTTCTCCCACTGGCCCTTGAAAAGCGCGCGCAGTTCTTTAACTGCTTTCTCAATTTTGTAATGAATGTAGCCAAAGGCTATTAATCCCGCATCCCAATTCCACTGGAAAGGGTAAAGCCCGCGCGCTGGACGCGTAAACCCATGATCTTTATCAATTTCGATCCAATTGGCCTCTAAAACCCTCTTTGCTTCCTTGAGAATTTCAGCTTTGACTTTTTGTATTTCGTTGTTTTGTTTTTTAGTCATATATTGAGACCTTTGAAAAATGTTCAATTTCGAAGTCTGCGCTTATCTGGCATAGTTCAAGACGGACGAAAATTTTAACAGGTACCTGTCGCATTGTCAAGAATGCACTTTTCTTTGCACTTTTCTTCAAACGGGCTGAAATATTGGGGTTTTGGGCGCAGTAAGCTTGGATAGGGATTGATTTCTTTACTTTATTGCAGTTGGAAGTTTATACCTTTTCAAGAATGTCAGCGACTATCTTTTTAAGATGATCAATACTACTCCCTCTTTTCTCCACAAAGGTCACTGCAGTCAGAACATTTTGGAGCCTCATATTCTCAGGGAGGAAAGAGTGAACAACTACATGCAACGGAGGTACCCTTTCCCCCAGCTTCTTTAATAAAGATGATTCGTCTGTATCGGGCAGGTCAGGATCCAGAATCAAAAGGTCTAGGTGATCATGATGGTATGCAAACTTAATGACTTCTTGACCGTTTTTCGCAAGATGAACCCGATAACCCTCTATAGTCATCTCGCGTCTTAGCAACTCTCGTACATGAGGATTCCGGTCGGCTATTAATATGTTGAATCCCTCTTCCAAATGTCTATTTTGCATATGCTGTAGGTGAGTAGTTTAATTTGTGTCTGAATAAGAGTAGTGAAAGTATCGAATAAGGCATATAATGTTAGACAGCAAGGTCTGTGCCAAGAGAGAGAACGAATTCTATACCTTCTAACTATATGTAAATATTCAAAAATATTTTAACAGATAAGATTAGTATCCATGCGGTCAGAAGATTGTGGTGTCGACTGTTTTTACAAAGTGTAAAGTAAAAGATGAAAGTGCCTCAATTACTCTTAAATTACTTCATGCTGAATCATGTTTCTTCCCTTTTCCTTTGCGGAATACATGAGAGAATCGGTCTTTTTTATAAGTTCATCAACACTTTTTGGAGGACGTTTAAATGTTACTGCACCGATACTGAAGGTCACCGGCCATTTTTTATTTTTTACGATGTTTAAAAGTTTTTTCTGAATTTTTATAGCAACCGGATAGGATGATTTTGTCTCTGACAACATAATTACAAATTCATCTCCTCCGAACCGAGCAACTGTATCAGTTTCACGGATACTCTTCTTTATATTGGCAGCGACTAAACATAAAAGTGAGTCACCTGTGTGATGCCCAAAACGATCATTAATATTTTTAAAATTATCTAAATCCAGATATAATATTGAAATGGGATGCTTAAACCTGCGTGCTTTTTGTAATTCTGTCTGGGCTAACTCGAAAAAAGCACGCCTGTTAGCTATTCCTGTAAGCGAATCGGTTCTTGCAAGTGTTTTCTGGCTTTCCAATAATTTTTTCATTTCAAATAAAGCATATGTAATAACCAAAAACACAATCAGTCTGAAAGTTTCATTTAAAAAGGGAAGGATTGGATTTGAAAATTCATGTAGCATGAGTAAATCGGCCAAAAGCCATGATACGGCGCTTGTAACAGATATGAAAATTCCCGCCCCTCTGCCGACCTTCCAGGTCACCAGAGTAATTGGAATTAAGTAAAATAAAGATAATGCCAGTTCCGGTCCGGTTAAATATCGAATGGCACCTATTAAGAGGGTAATGACAAATCCTAATGCGATAAAAAAGAAATTTGAAAATTTTTTTGAATCACTTAAGATTTTCATAAGAAAGCTTTAGGGAATTGGCGGAATCTCCATATCGAACTTTTCTTTGTAGGCCCTGGCGACGATTTCCGCTGCCCATCGCGGATCTTTGACATAGTCACAATTAATGACAATATCAAACTCATAGAGCGAAGCGGCCTTTTTACCAAAGGCCTTTTTAAAAAATTCTTTCTGTTCCTTATCGTGTCGATCTACTATTCTTCCCGCATCTTCTTCTTTCACTTTAAGAATTCCGGCCAATCGTTTTACACGGTAAGCTTTTGAAGATACAAACCTGACGGCCAGCACCCAGTGTCGCGGCATAATAAGATGAACACCCCTTCCTACAAAAATGCTTGGGCCCAAATAGGCAAGAGAAAATACAGCATTGAACAAGTGCCTTACGTAATCATCCATAACAAAGGTTTTCTTTTGAAAAAATATGGATGACAATTCAATTAGCTTTCCTGGATATCTTTCATCAAAAAAATCGATGGTCTTTTCACTCAGTTTTGTATCACCGGCTATATGCTCCAGTACTTCCCGGTCTACTACGCGATAGCCGATCTTGTCCGATAATATATCCGCAATTTCCAGAGCGCCAACACCTATCTTTCGGGAAAAACAAATGGTAGCCGACATTCTCGCCGGAAAAGATTCTTTTTTCAGCCCAAATCGCTTTTCCTCCCGTTCACTTAGGTATTTATCGGCCACCCGGTCGACATCCGAACGTTTCTTTCCGTAAGCGCCGGGAAAGTATTTTAACTCTTTGTTATCCATTTTTAAATTCCGACGAAACTTTAAACGATTTCTGTAACTACTCACGTAGTCAGGTTGAAGGGGTTTAGACTGAAGGCTGAAGGGGTCAGAAGAACACGATTGCCGTATTTTGGCGGAATGTGATTCTTGCACCAAACATAGCTTCAAAATGCGCTTTTTCCTAACAGTCTTCAGCCTTCAGCCTATCCACCTGAGTAGTTACACATTTTCTTTAATCCTTTTCCAGAAATCAGATGACAAATCATCAGAAGATCCTTCATGGGGCCCGATAATTTTCAAGATCTCCTGGCTTTCAAAATCGAGGTAGTCCTGAAGATCTTTTATGGAATAATTTAGAAGCCTCTTGACTACAGTCAGCGTGCCGGTCGGCTTCCTGGCCAGGTGCTGAGCCATTTCCAGTGCAGCATCCTCAAGTTCTTCTACTGGTACAATCTTATCAACAATGCCAAGCTTCAAGGCTTCATGCGCACTGATATCCCTATCAGACAACAGTATTGCAAACGCTTTGCTCCTGCTTAGAATCCTGGACAGAAAAAATGCCCCACCTCCTGTTGGAACCATACCCAGCTTCAGATAAGGTTTCTGAAACACCGTATTGTCTGCAACGATTCTGTAGTCGCAGGATAGGCTTATATTTAAAAACAGCGGGATAGCCGATCCGGAGTTGCAATGGACAACCACTTTGTTTAACCCTGCAATTTTTAATATTATCTGATTAAAGACGTTGAGCATTCTGTGCACAGCCAACCTGTCGAGTTTCGATTCTAATACCTTACGGTAGAAATCAATATATTCTTCACTTCCCGATTTTTCCGGAGAGCTTAAAATTACAACCACTTTTATCGTATCGGATCTCGAAATGTTATCAAGAAAATCCAGTACTCTGTCCCTTTCGGTTAAATCGGTTGAACGAATCAGCAGGTTCTTATTTAAACTTAGTATAACCAAATCATCGATTTCTTTTGCTGAAAAAAAATCACTATTTTTTTTTAAGTTTTCGTCTTTTTTCATTTTCTGCACCATGCCGGTATTTAAACCCGAATTAGCCTGTGAGACCTTTGCAAAACGGCACTTTTCGAAGTCTGCGCTTATCTCTGTCCGATTTCTGCGTTAGACTCAAATTTCGGCACTTTAGTGAAGCTTTAGCGCTATCCTCGATCCGCCTCAGGCGGATCGCCTTCCTTGAACTCGTAAAAAGTACCACCGATGGCTAAGTAGAAAGTTCCATATACCCCCGCTAAAAATCAGCGGGATAAAAAGGCGCAGTGGTTTTTAAGGGACGAGGCAATACATGTAGTATGCCGAGTTTCTGAAAAACCGCTGCAACGCAGTAGATGGGACTTTTTACGACGCCATCAAACTTAATTTTTGCGAACAATCATTACGCTGCAGGGCGCCTTATGTGCTATTCTTTTGGCCACACTGCCAAAAACCACCAAACCCATTCCTGAAAGCCCGTAAGCTCCCATCAGTACCAGATCTGTCCGGCTTTCTTCCAGATATTTTAAAATTTCAGTAGAAACGTGTCCATCGAGAACAACAAAGTCATACTTAATATCATCTCCTATCTTAGCACCATATTCTTTTTGCATCTGCTCTTCTAATTTTAAAATCAAGGATTCCTTCGGTTCGTCAGTTAATATCCATGCTCCTTCCCCTACCATGGGATTTACAACAGGCGGCAGTATATGGATAATGGAAAGCCGGGCCTTGTATTTCCCTGCCATTTCAGCGGCCGTCATAACAGCCTCTCTGGCATTATCCGAAAAATCGGTACAACATGCAATTTTTTTAATAGTCATGATTCCTCCTTTGGCCAAACTAAAGCCGGTTTATGATAGTTGCACATTCAAAATACTGGTTGTTAACAGCTCATAGCTTATAGCTCTCAGCTCACAGAAAAAAGGATTTTTCATCATTTAACCCCGCTTTGGAACTTCCAGACCTCCTGTCATCGAATTGAACAGGTAATCTTCGCCGTTAGCGGCTTGAGCACGTTTTATTGACAGTTTTAATGCTTTCTTTGCTTCCGCTGAGCCATCATAACAGACCATTATCTTTATATTTGTCTCTTATTCATTTACAGATTTATTCAACACACCTTAAACAAAATCCTTGAATTTCTCCTTAAAGGCTTGAGAAACAATTTCCGCAGCCCACTCAGGTTTTGTAATAAAATCACAATTTATTACAATATCAAACTCATACGGAGAAGCATCCTTTTTGCTGAAAACTTTTTTAAAAAAGTCTCTTTGCCCTTTATCGACTTCATCTATCTTTTTCTCTGCTGCTTCTTCTTCCACATCCAGAATCTCGACTAAACGCTTTACCCTATATGACTTTGAAGAAATAAATCTGACTGCCAACTGCAAATCCCGCGGTAAAATGAGGTGTGTCCCTCTGCCGACAAAAATAGTAGGCTGCGCACCGGCCATGGAAAACACTGCACTGATCAAATACTTTATGTAATCACTCATAGTAAAGGATTTTTCTCTAAAGAGTAGTGCAGATAATTCATTCATTTTTCCAGGATAATGTTCATCAAAAAAGTTGACGGTTTTTTTGCTTAAATCTGCATTATTGGCGATGTGTTCAATTACTTCCCGATCAGCCACACGATATCCGATTTTTTCTGCCAGAATGTCTGCAATCTCCAGGGCACCCACACCGATTTTTCTGGAGAAACAGATGGCAGGCGATATAACGCCTAAAGCCGCCTCTTTTTCTTTGGCTTCAAGTTTCCTTTTCTCCCAGGAACGTATGTATTGGCCGGCCATTTGAGCAGCATCCGGCCGTTTCTTTGCATATGTCCCGGGAATGTATTTAATTTTATCAATATTTATAGTCATACTGCACCTCCCATTAATTTTCTATGCCATTTTTTGTAAATCTATCTTTAACTCATATTCGTTCGTATCCGGTATTCTCTCAATTATAAATCCCAGTTTTTTCCCCAGTTTCAACATCTGTGTGTTTTCAGCCAGAACTATACCCCATACGGTTTCCACATTTCGTTCTTTTGCGATTAAAAGACATCTTTTAAGCAATTCAGCCCCTATACCTTTTCCTTGCCATGGATCACCGGTGATTATTGAAAATTCAGCCTGTTTTTGGTTCCGCTCAATCATTATTCGGGCCACACCAAGCATTTTTTCATCTGGTTCAAGTCCCGAAAAGGCCACCAGTGCAATTTCTCGGTCATAATCGATCTGGGTTAATCTCGCCAGCATATCATGAGAGAGGCTTTTCATCGTACTAAAGAATCTAAGGTACACACTCCTTGGGGAAAGGGATTTAAAAAGCCCTTGTAAAAGGGGGGCGTCTTCCGGCCGTATGGGTCTTATAAATATTTTCATCTGCTCTTTAATCACGTTATGAACTTCATACTCATTTGGATAAGGGCTGATAACCAGGTGAAGCGGTGCTGAAAGTAGAGAAGGTTTTAAAAGGACTCGAGCATCCTCCGCCCACCCTTCGTTTCCTGAAACGATTAGCGGATTAATATGGAGTTCTTCTATTTGGGCAAAATCCGTTACAAGCTGGGCCAGACGAATTAAAATTTCTTCAAGAAGCATCAAATTGGCCGGGGGATGATTTTTGTAGCCTTTAAGCAAGTAAAAAACTTTTGTTTCTTCCATAAGCCTTCTTGCCAAAAGGCGGTTTAACGGTGGCAGGGCAAAAGAGAGATCTTTAATCACTTCGGTCATGATGCCACCCACCCCAAAGTAAATCACCGGACCGAAATCCGGATCCATTTTAGAACCTAATACAAGTTTATAATCTATATGTCTGAGCAAAGGCTGAATTGTCACACCCTCAATTACCGCTTTCGGATTGTATGATCGCACGTTTGCCATGATTTGACTGTATGCGTTTTTCACTTCATGTTCATCTATTAAATTGAGTTTGATTCCATCTACTTCCGCTTTGTTCAAAATGTCCCTTGAGCAAATCTTTATGACCACAGGAAAGCCCATTTCCTGTGAGTATTTAACCGCTTCTTCTTCCGAACAAGCTATCTTTTTCTCATTAACAGGAATTCCATAGGCGGACAGCAATTCATTGGCCTCGACTTCCGTGAGTACCGGGTTCTCCCTTGAGAGCCCTTCCTGAATCAAAGTCTGTGCTTTTTCATGGTTAAATTCCAGTTTGCGTGGGAGCTTGGACGGTATTTCCTGGAGCATTTCATTGTTTCTTGAATAGTTATAAAGATCCATGAACGCCCGTACAGCGCGCTCAGGTGTATCAAATGTCGGCACGCCTGCCTGGTTAAATATTTCACGCCCTTTTCCCACATCAGGACCACCAATCCATGACGTGATAACAGGGAATCTTCTGCTTTTAATAATACCGGTAACTCTTTTAGCCACTTCGGCAGGATCAACCATGACCTGTGGTGCAAGCATAATTAAAAGCCCATTTACTTCGGAAGCGTTCAGGCATATTTCAACCGCCTTTTGATAATGATCCGGTGAAGCACCATCTGAAATATCGACGGGATTGGAATGACTCCAGTAACCCGGCAGGATTTCATCCAGTTTGTTGATGGTCTCCCGGCTTAAAATCGCAGGCTCCATGCCGTAATCAGACAATGCATCTAAAGCCATTACACACGGTCCTCCTCCATTTGATATAATGGCCAGTCCGGAGCCCGATGCGCGTGGTTGCTTTGCAACTAGTTCCGCACAATCAAAAAGTTCCTCAAATGTCTTAACACGAACAATTCCCGCTCGCTTAAAGGCTGCATCATAAACCGCATCTTCCCCTGAGAGTGCACCTGTATGATATGCGGCTGCCAGGGCACCGGTGCGACTGCTGCCCGCTTTTAGGGCAATAATCGGTTTGACCCTGGATACAGCCCTGGCTGCACTCATAAAATTTCTACACCGGACAAAATTTTCAATATACATTAAAATACTACTTACATGCGGATCTCCTCCAAGATAATCGATCAAATCTCCGAAATCGACATCCAGCATCGAACCGAGACTTACAAAATAGGAAAACCCGATCTGTTCTCTTATCGAAAGATCACAAATAGATGTACAGATCGCTCCGCTTTGTGAAATAAATGCCATTTTCCCGGACAGCGGCATATGACATGCAAGGCCTGCATTAAGCTTGGACCTGCTGTTTATAATACCAAGACAGTTAGGACCCATAATTCGAAGATCACTATCCTTTACCTCTTTTTTGATGGCCGCCTCCAGTTCTTTACCCTTTGTCCCTGTTTCTTTTCCTCCAGCAGAAATTATAACAGCTCCTCCCGCGCCGGATCTAACACATTCTTTAATGATTTTCGGAACAATATTAATCGGTACTGCAATAACCACAAGATCAATTGTAGTGTTGATGTCCAAAAGAGTTGCACATGCCGGTCGTTCCCAGATGCTTTCATAATTCGGGTTAACAGGATAGATGTCTCCGGGATACTCTCCATGTATCAGATTCTTCATAACGGCAGAGCCAACGCTCCCCTCTTTTTCTCCGGCCCCGACAATTGCAACCGATTTGGGATGAAACATCCTTTCCAGATTATGAATGCTCATGGCTTATACCCTAATAAATCTCTCTTAAATGTTGACGGTTTGGTAAAAAGTCAGGAAACTTTCTTTTACGAATTCATCAATCTTACCGGTTATCCACCATATAAAGTAATACTGTCTTGCTCATACAGTTTTTAACAAGCATGTTTTACCTCCATTTAAACCATTTCCCTTTCACCATTCTTTCTCATACGTACGCTTAACAGCGGAACCGGGCAGTGGCGAAACATTTTTTCCGCAGTTGATCCGAAAAGAATACCTTTGAGATTGCCGCGGCCCTTTGGCCCCATCACTAAAAGATCCGCACCTTCATCTTTAATCGTCTGGATCAGTTCATTGAAAGGAACACCGACCCTGAATACCTTTTTAACTGAAAGATTGCCGCAAGACAATTCCTTAATAACTTCTTCAATTTCACTAGATCTGTCTTTTTTTTGAGTTTCAATATATTCATTTGATGTAAAGACACTGCTTGCGAGTTCGACCATTCTGACAGCTTCCACATCTCTTTGGTGTATCACATTTGCAACAATCAGGTCGGCTTTAAAGTTATCTGCCAGTTTACAGGCATACTTCAAAGCTTCCTTTGAATACTCTGAAAGGTCAAAAGCCACCATAATTTTATGGACATTTTTCATTTCACACCTCCTAACCCATATAGACCGGTTGGAGTTAAGCCCCGATTAATCTGGGATTTATCGGAGAACAATTCTGTTTTTTTATCTTTTATGTTACTACCCAAACAGCTTTCTCTCTGGCCATTTGAATTACTTTATTGGTGACCCTTCCAATGAAAAAATCTCTGACTTTGGACAGCCCTCTTCTGTCAACAACGATAGTCCCGTATTCGCCTTTATTAGCTTTCTTGACAATGGCACCGGCACGGCTATAAGCGCCCGTAATGATTTCTGTACTTATTTGATTCGATTCAAACCCTGATTTTATTAAAAGGTTTTTCGCTTCATCAAAGAAAGCGCTTATGCTCATTTTGGCCTCTTTTATGCCGTTATCCGGTAAAACTAATTGCTGACCTTCTTTCTGTAATGGATGGTAATCTCTGATCACATGTACCAGCGCTGTCTCGCAAGCTTCGCAATCGCCCAGTGTGGCAGCTACACAATCCACAGCACGCAGGGAGCTCTTTGAGCCGTCTAAAGCCAGAAGAACTTTGCCGGGCTCAACGCTCTTACCAACAACAACAAGTGTAGTAAAAGAGATTTTCTCAACAAGTTTGGTTGCTACGCTCCCTAAAGCAATCTCTTTTAATTTTCCTGTGCTTTTTCGACCTACCACAACAAAATCATATCCTTCATTGGCCTCTTTTATTATATCCCGAGCAATCCCTTTTTTTCTGTGACGGATTTTCACGGTAATTGCCTCTTTGGGAAAGTCGGCATCCAAAAGAATTTGCTTTACCATCTTTGAATGCTCCTGCAACGTTTCTTTCTGCCGCTCTTCCCATATTCTGGCACTTCTTACTGATTGTTTGAATTGAGGTGCTTTTCCCAGATCACTGTAATTTTGTGGTACCCCCCTGTAAACATAAAATAAAACCACCTGCATGTTGCGAAACGGGGGAATCAGGCTTACATACCTGACCGTTTCAAAAGAGCGATCAGATCCGTCAACTGCCAGTAATATTTTTTTTTGTTTTTTAGCTTTCATAACAAAGCTCCTTTTTTCTTCTTTGCTTTTTTGACTACTCATGTAGTCAGGCTGAAACTGTTTAGACTGAAGGCTGAAGGGGTCAGAAGAGCACGATTGTCGTACTTTGGCGGAATGTGATTTTTGCACCAAACATAGCTTCAAAATCCGCTTTTCCCTTACAGTCTTCAGCCTTCAGCCTATCCACCTGAGTACTTACTTTTAATAAATCTCTCTCTTGTTTTTTTGGTGATCTACCATGTAAAACACTGTAGTTTTTTCCTTTAGTTCCTCTTTAAGCTTTTCAAGTTCTTCGCGATCAATATCATACATCCTGATATAGACCTTGCGATACCCTTTATCGACATTCACATATGAAGTCAGGATGCTCACCATGCGCCCGCCGTATTTTCTTATTGCATCTGCAATTTCTTTAATAGAACCAGGGGTATCTTCAAGCAGAAGGGCGAACTGAATGCCTCTTGTTCCGACACCTGTAAGAGAAATCAATACCCTGAACAAATCAGTCTGAGTGATAGTTCCCACAACATGCCCTTCACTGTCGATAACCGGAGCACCGGATATTTTGTTTTTTAAAAGTATTTCAGCCGTTTCTTCTACAGTAAAATCGTCAGGGATCATTATGGGGTCTTTTGTCATTATGTCCCTGACCTTTATTTTTGAAACAAGAAAAAGAAGTTCGTGAACATCCAACGTAGTGGCGTCAGAAGCCGAAGCCCTTTTCAAATCCCTGTCCGTAATTATACCAACAAGCTTCTCGTTTTTCATAACCGGCATCATTTTAATGCCATGTTCTTTTAACAGCCTTACTGCATCCTGCATCGAATCGTTAGCACCGACTGTAATAATATTTTTACTCATCCAGTTTTTGACTAGCATGGTTTAGCCTCCTTATTTTCAGTTTTACACTCGCCAATAATTTTAATAAAAAGCACAAATTCCACTTTTATTATTTAATAAGAGCAACCACTGTGCCAAGATAGACACCGGCATTCGATAAGATATAACTATATGAATATATAAGTGTTTATTCTTTTTGCTGAAATATTGCGGAAAGGGATTAAGCCTAAGGTATGTCGGATTATTTTACAGAATGTAAAACGCAGGGTGTCACGACTGGTCTTCCTTAACAAAAGTTTCGATCTTGAGATTGTACTTTTCGATCTTGGAATGTAAAGTTGGCCGTGAAAGACCAAGGAGTTTTGCGGCGCGGGAGCGATTACCGCCTGTAAGGCTGAGTGCTTCACTTATGAGAATACCGGCAATTTTATCCATACATGAATCAAAAAGATTCTTTTCGTTTTTAGCATTCAGTGCTTCCCAGGCCCATTTCCGGAGCGTCTGATCTGTAGTTTCCCGATATGAATTGTTGGTTACGATTTCACCGCTGATTGCCTGTGTAATATCTTCGTTATGGATCGGAGTCCCACGGTTAAAAATTAAGACTTTTTGAATTGTATTGCCAAGCTCTCGAATATTTCCGGGCCAGGGATGCCTGCTGAGTATATCCATCGCCTCTTTGGTTATTCCGGGATTATCCATTCCAAGCTCAGCAGTATAGCGAGAAATAAAATATTCAGTTAAAAGTGGTATATCGCTTGTACGTTCACGCAGGGGAGGAAGTGAGATGGTGACAACCTTAAGGCGGTAGTAAAGGTCGTCCCTAAAGCGTCCTTCATTTAAAGCTGATTCAAGATCACGGTTTGTGGCTGCAATAATTCTCACATCCACCGGAATTGTATCCCTCCCCCCGAGACGTTCAATACTTCTTTCCTGGAGTAATCGTAAAATCTTGGCCTGTATTGAAAAAGGCATATCACCAATTTCATCCAAAAAAACAGTCCCTTTGTGAGCCTGTTCGATCTTTCCCACACGGCGATGGGACGCACCGGTAAACGCCCCTTTTTCATAACCGAACAGTTCGCTTTCAAGAAGATTTTCCGGAATTGCTACGCAGTTGATCACAAGAAAGGGTTTATCTGCACGAAGGCTGTGTTGATAGATGGCTCTGGCCGCCAGTTCTTTTCCTGTACCCGATTCTCCCCTGATAAGTACAGTAGCATCAGATGATGAAACCCTGCCGATTGCCTTGTAAACATCTTGCATCGGTTTGCTACGGCCAATAATAGCCTCCCTGGAAGCTTTCTCAGGTATAACATCCATATCCACCGGGGAACGCATAAACCGGCCCGCTTCCAGAGCTTGCCTGATAACAGTCAGCATGTCAGGGATATCAAAAGGTTTGAGCATATAGTCGAATGCTCCCATTTTAGTCGCTTCAATGGCGGTTTCCGTCGTACCATATGCGGTCATAATAATTACAGGTAGTTTGCTTTCTATTTCATGTATAGCCTGAAAGGTTTCCAGTCCGCTCATTCCCGGCAAACGTATATCCAGAACAACCAGGTCGGGAATCTTTTTTCTCATAATATCAAGACCTGCTTCACCGGAAGCAGCGCTTTGAACGCTGTATCCCTCTTCAACCAAAATCTTTTGAAAGCTTTTTCGTAATTGATCGTCGTCGTCAATTATCAGAATTGTACTCAAAGTCTGGCTCCTCTATCGGAAGTGTAATGATAAATGTGGTTCCCTCCCCTTTTTTTGACGTAACATCTATCCAGCCTTTATGCTCTTCCACAATTCGGGTGGCAATACTAAGTCCTAAACCGGTTCCTTCCTCCCTGGTTGTGAAAAACGGCTGAAACACTTTATCTTTTATTGCTTCGTCAATTCCCGGACCATTATCGCTTAATCGGATGACAGTTGCCCTGCCCAACGGCTTTACAAAAGCTTCTTCTTCATAAATTACTATTTTACCACCCTTTCCCATGGCTTCACAAGCATTCATTACAAGGTTTACAAGGACTTCCTTTAATTGCTCGGGATCAGCCTGAATTTCAGGAAGCGATCGCCTTCGTATTGTTTTAATGCTGACATCATATGATTTCAAGCGATGTTCCAGTAGCTGTATAACCAGGTCAACGACGACGGATGGACTGATTTGCTGCATTTTCAACTTCGGCGGCCTGGAAAATTCAAGAAAATTCTGGACAATATTATCAATATGGCGGATTTCTTCGGATATTACTTCAAAATCTTCCTGCTGGGTGTCTGAGAGCTCAAGGGACCTGTCCAGAGAAAAAAGACGCATTTTTACTGAAGTAAAAGGGTTGCGGATGCTGTGAGCCATACCTGCCGCCAGCTTCCCGACAAGAGCCATCTTTTCAGCTTGCAACAGGTGCTCTCTGCTTTTTTCCAGCTCGGAATGTACTTGATCTACATCACTAATCAAACCTCGAACACTTCGACTTAGCGCTTTTATTTCATTTTCTGAAGGATTTTTGATGCCTTCTCTATCGGCTGCCAACGTTAACCTTTGAACCGGTCCAAGAATATTGTTAACCATAACAAAGGCAAGGAAGACGCCTAGGAAAAAAACGATTACTATTGCAGCCACAGCTATAACTCTTAGTTTTTCAGCCTGGAGGCTGCTTTTTTTCTTAGCCTGGATGATTCTTTCTGTATGGATATTCTTGTATTGTTCACACAGGGAAAGTATTTTGGGAAATTGGCCCCGCACTTCCTTGTGGAGCCTAGCGCCTTCTTTGCGTTCTCCGGCTTTATAGTATTCAATGACACGGTTTTTGTCTGCAATATAACGTCTGTACTCTGATTCTATCTGGTCAACGGTTTTTTTCTGTATTTCACTATCGGCAAGTTTCTTGGCCTCATTGATACGCTCATTAAAAATCTGTCGATATTCTCCCAGTTGCCTCAGCCAATCCGGATCACCATCAATAAAATAGTATGAAAGAAATCCCTTTTGATTCACAAGGGAGGTTGCCAGAGCCTCTGCCATCTGGAAGGCTGCCAGATCTTTTTTTGTAATAGACGTCAGCAGCCTTTCCATCCGATAGGTGTACCATACCATGACCACACCCCCTATCATGGTAATAATAACCAAAGCGGTTAGAATTATAAATATACGGCCGCGCAGGCTTATTAGGTTCCACATATTAACGATTCCTCTGTCACCGGCTAAAGACTCCCCGATATTAACGGCTATAAGTATCTATGGTTTTACTCAAACTCGATCTTTCCATATCCATCCGCAAGGCTGGTGTTAAACCGAACTACTCCTTTATTTAAATCCTTAAAAGGATAATCGTCTGTAATATGCGGCATGTTATCGGCATCTTTTTGCTCTTTTAACACGGTGCCGGCAGGTACATATCGCCCGGCATCAACGGTGACTCCCATCAAAATACATCCAGGCTCAATTACACAGCCCCTTCCTACTTTTGTTTTAAAAACCAGCGTTTTCATCCCGACAAAGGTGTCTTTATTTACAACGGCAGGACCGTGTATCTGTACCTGGTGGGCGAGTGAAACTCTCCTGCCCACATAAACGGAATACTTATTACCATTAACCTTAACCAGATTGCTTTCAACAGGATGACCATTATGCTCTGTTCCAAGACCGTGAATTACAACACCATCTTGAATATTCGATTCATCTCCGATAAAAATAGGATGTCCCTCGTCACCCCGCACCGAGGCAAAGGGAGAAACCATCACCCGTTTGCCTATATAAGTATGGCCGATAACCGTAGCAAAGGGATGAACAAAGGCTGTTGGATCAATCTCCGGCATGTATTCTTTAGGGCAGAAATCTGTTTTTATATTCTTATGAATCATGGGCAATCTTATTGAAAGCCTCCCCTGTGAAATTGAAACCTTTGCAAAACGGCACTTTTCGAAGTCTGCGCTTATCTGTCCGATTTCTGCATCAGGCTCAAATTTCGGCACTTTAGTGAAGCTTCAGCGCTATCCTCGAAATATTCAATATATTCCTGTGGTTGAAATTTTCGCCTTCCTTGAACTCGAACAAAAATTACCATTTTTCAAAGGTCTCAAATTAAAAAGAGTTATAAAAGTTTGAACCTTATCATAGACCACTGGACTTGATAACCTCGCAAATTTCCATAAAAACATCTGTTTTTCTTAAAATCCCTACGATATTTTTAATGTCGCCATCCTTTGTAACCAGAAGGGCCTGGTGATGCCCCATAACCAGGCGGTGAACAGCAACGTCCAGTGAATCATTCTCTTTTACATACTCACCTTCCACGGGAGTATACATGATGTTTTTCACCTTTAACAAAGCCGCCTTTTGACAAATTTCTTCTATAGGTTTGTCAAAAAGGCTGAACTGTTCCCGCAGGGACCTTAAAAAATTCTTGCTAAAACCGTGATGAGGTATGCCCTTTCCCATCTCGTCATATTTTGGTTCCAGTGCTCTGAGCACATCGAGTTGACTTACTTTGCCTGTAATGTGCCTGTTCTCATCATATATCAGAATTGACCTGTGCCGGTATCGGGTCTGGTCAAATTTTTTCTGCGCTTCTTCCAGAGCAATGATGGCATCATATAAGGTAGAATCTTCTGAAACTGTGGCGTATTCAGAAAGGGGAACCATCAAATCTTTTACGATTTTTGTCTTCATTGTAACCTCCTAATATGTAATCAGTAAAAAGGGTGGGACCTAAAATAGATTATTTATCGCAATTTTATAAACACTTTTCTATTACCGCTTCCTTCAGGTATTGAAAAACTTCATCCCCTTCTTTTGAGGCCTCCTGGTTTCCTTTGACAACCTGTTTGAAATATTCCATTTTTTCTTTATTAAACATGCCGACAGGCTTATCTATAAGCATTAATGTATTATATGCCAGGCTGTAAATAACAATAGGGCCGAACATGATTTCACCACTCTCTTTCTTTGTTAAATCACCGATTATCTCGCAATGACGCATTTTAAACGCTTTTGGCGGCGATCTGAAACCGAGCAGTTCACCAAACAGGGAAAGGGATTCAATCACACCGTCCGCATAAGCGTTTTCCATAGAAGCTGATCCCTCTTTTTTTATTTCTTCAAGATCAGATTCGTTAAAAGATAAATCAAGCAAACCGATACATTCTTTTTGGATGGTTTTGACCGATTCTTCCTTTTTGCTGATAACCACGTCCGAGTCATTTAATATTTTAATCGCATTTCGAATACTAATCATTTCCTTGATTGTAGGGCTTTTGCGAAGGGCAACATCATCAGCGGTAGTATTATAAATGGCCAGTTCATTATCGAGCACTAAAATCTCGCCTTTTTCTTCAGGATTACCTTTAATATAAAGATCGAGATCCCGTTTTTTGTGCAGGGTATATGGACTCATTTCAAGGAGGCGACGCATTGTTGACTTGTCAGTTTTGCGTTCACTATCAGGCGGCCCGATTGAACTGATCACCTTATTTGACGTATTATTGATATTAATTTTTTTTAAAAGATTGTCTTTAAAGGACATACTGTCTCCTTTATATGAAAGTAGATATTATTGAAATGTAGCATAAATGACATGCCGTGTAAATAAAGCTTTCTGCTGCTGTGAAGTTCTATGGTAAATTCAGGGCTTCTGAACTTGCGCAAATCTGAATGCAACATATTCTATTAAACACTGAACTATGAACCAATATTAAAAGATGAACATCCAACGTCGAACATCGAACATCCAACGTCCAACGACTGTACACCTTCGGTGTTTCAATTATATGTTCTAATGGAGCGAAGCGATATCCTTATTCGACGTTCGATCTGGCTTCGCAAATGCTATGCCAAGACACGTGTTGAGCGTTCGATGTTCGATGTTCAAATTGCTGCATCTGAAATTTCGACCAAACTTTCATAACACCTCGAAAATACGCACACCGGTCAGAAGTTCTGAAATTACAAAACCTTGTGTTTGGATCAGAAACCCTTCGTCCCCTTTTACAACATGTAAAGAATATTGACACAGCCACATCCAAGATTCAGGCAACCGTTTATTACATAAAAACAATATATTCTGATATTTCATCTGCTTAATACTTTTTCCCGGTCAATCAACATTTGGCATAAAGGTTGCTTCTTTGTATCGGTTGTAATGCCTTTGGATCCTATTTCATTTGCCTGAACCACACATTTAGTGCCGTCTTTAATAACCGGTACAGCAATTTACATTCAGGAAAAGATAATGGCAAATATAAACATAATGCTGGTGGATGATGAAGAAAGATTTCTTTCTACCACCAAAAAACTCTTAGAAAGAAAGGGCTATAAAGTCGAAACCGCCTCAAGTGGTATGGAAGCCCTTGAAAAATTAAAAACGAATAATATCCAGGTTGTCATTTTAGATGTCAAAATGCCGGGCATGGACGGAATAGCAACCTTAAAGAAAATTAAGCGTGATTTTCCCTTGATTGAAGTCATTATGCTCACCGGCCATGGCACTGTGGAATCTGCTGTTGAAGGCGTAAAATTAGGAGCGGCAAATTATCTAATAAAGCCGGCTGATATTGATGATATTTCAGAAAAAATTAAAGAGGCCTTTGAAAAAAAACAAACCATCAGCATCCAGACCGATAAAAGAGAGGAATACTTCAAAAAACTTAGAGTCCGACTTGCCGTTGGGCTCCTTGCTGCCTTCATGCTGCCCTATGCAGCATTTTTCGCCTATTTTCAATTCCAGTTCAGTTCCACTTTGAAAAATACCGGAAGACTCAACCTGGAAGCCCTTTCCAACAGCCAGAAAAATACCATCGATCTTTTCCTGCAGGAACGTGTTGTAAATATTTTCAGCCTCTTCCATAGCAGTGAATTCAGCCTCACTCCTTCCCGACAAAAAATGCAGGATTATCTTCAAGACCTAAGACAGGTCAATGATGCCTTCATTGATGTCGGGTTTCTCAATACAAAGGGAATTCAGGCAGGATATGCAGGCCCCTTTCCATATCTTCAGGGTAAAGATTACAGCAATGAAAACTGGTTTAAAATATTGTTGAATCAGCAGAGGCATTACTTTATCAGCGATATTTACCTGGGGTTCAGGAAAAAACCACACTTTACCATTGCAGTCAGGCAGATAATTGACGGGAAGCCTTATGTTATGCGGTCCACACTCGACCCTGACAAGTTCTATATGTTTTTACGATCCATCAGTCGCGGAAAAGAGGTTGAATCCGCCTTAATTAATAAAGACGGACTATATCAAATTGTCGATCCTGACAGAGGGGAATTGCTCGGCAAGAGCGAGTATATACCTCCGGAAACAGTGGAATCGGGAGTAGAGGAAATCATAACAAACGGCGATTCCATACTTATCGGCTACGCATGGCTGAAAGAAGCGCCCTGGGCGCTTGAAGTCAGGCAGCCTTTAAATATCGCTCACGCAGGGATGTACCAGAGCAGGCGCATTATGACCGTTATCCTTGCAGTTATCTTTTTTGCCATAGCTGCAGGGATATGGTTTGCAACAAGCAGGCTGATAAGCCGTGCCCAGGTTGCCGCCCAAAAAAGTGATGAACTGAGGCATCAGCTATTTCATGCCTCAAAGCTTGCTTCCGTCGGAGAGCTTGCAACCGGAGTCGCCCATGAAATAAACAACCCCCTGGCCATTATCGTTGCAACCAGCGGGGTTGTCCGCGATATGCTCAATCCTGAATTTGACCTTAATCCGAGTCCCGAAGAAATCACCAAAGAGATTGATACCATTGATTCAGCGGCTTTCAGGGCAAGGACTATCACCAGGCAGCTTCTCGCTTTTGGACGTAAAAATGAACCTAAGCTTGCTCCCTGCAATGTAAATCAAATTTTAGATGAAGTAATGGGCGGGCTTAAAGAACGTGAGTTTAAGGTCGCAGATATTGAAATCGTACGCGATTATGATCCCGGCCTACCGGAAATCCTCCTTGATCACGATCAGATCCGGCAGGTTTTTTTGAATCTTATCAACAATGCGGGTGATGCTATTTCAGGGCCGGGGAAAATCACTATTACCACCAGCAGAAATGACCAGGATATAAAAATCACGATTAAAGATACCGGTAAAGGAATGTCTGCCGAACAACTTAGTGAGATATTTAACCCTTTTTACACCACAAAGGAAGCAGGAAAGGGAACCGGACTTGGCCTTAGTGTTTCACTTAACATCGTAGAGTCACTTGGCGGAGCAATTGATGTTCAGTCCTTAGAGGGGGCCGGAAGTTCATTTATGGTATCACTACCGATTCACAGAACATGATAAAAAAGAGGGAAAGGCACAAAGGCAGAAGGCAGAAGGCAGAAGGGATAAATAAAACAGATGGAATTCCTTTAACCGTGAACTGTAAACCGTGAACCGGAGCGAAGCGACAGAAGGCATGAAAATAATTCTTAGCAAACTAATAACATAACCTATTCACACTTTAACCCTTTAACCAAAAGGAAGGACTATGGAAGAGCAGAAAACAGCAAATGGAAATGATAAAAAACTGAAGGTATTACTGATCGATGATGAAGACCGGTTCCGTGAAAACCTGGCAAAGCAGCTTGGCCTCAGGGGATTCGATGTTCTGGACGCAAGCAACGGAGAAGATGCCATAAAAATTGTACGTCACGATAACCCTGAGGTTGTGGTCCTTGACCAGAAGATGCCCGGAATGGACGGGATTCAGACGTTAAAGGAAATAAAAAAGCTAAGGCCCGAAGTTCAGATAATCATGCATACAGGCCATGGAAGCATTGAATCAGCGAGATTAACTGGAAAATTCGATGTCTTTTCTTACCTGGAGAAGCCTTGTGACCTGAACGAACTGATTAAAGTTATCAAAAAAGCTGGTGAAGAACGGGTCTATGCAATGGCCAGAAATGAAATCCCCGACATCCAAAGAACAAGTCTTAAAAACTGGCTTATCGGAGTACAGAACGCTCGCCCGGGAGTAATTCTCCTCGGCGCTATCCTTTTTTTAACTATGCTTCTTATACCGGCCCCGCAACAGCTTGTAACCTTTTTAGCTGCAAAGAAGACCGGCAATATGAGTGAAAGTATAGCAGGATATGCCGAATACCAAAAAATGGAAAAGGGCCAGACAATTGTAGAGTACTATGGGGAAAAAGCAAAATTATATACTAAGACAAAAACCGCCGACGGAAAAATCGTAAAAACTGCTCCGGGAGTGGATAAGATAGCCTTCAAGGCAAAGGTTATGATTGGTGTACTTATAGTTGCCGCTCTTTTCTGGGCAACAGGAGCGGTTCCAATAGGTATTACCGCTCTTCTTGTGGGTGTGCTGATGTACTTTTTCGGAGTTTTTCCACCCAGCATGGTAGCAAAAGCCTATGCAAAGGATTCGGTTATATTTATCTTCGGTGTCCTTGCATTTGCCGCAGCCATTAGTAAAACAGGTCTGGATCGGCGGATAGGGATTCTTCTGTTAGGAACCAGCACATCCCTTCGCAAATTTGCACTTATCTTTGCCCCGCTTCTTGCCATAACAGCATCCTTTCTTTCGGAACATGCCCTGGTGGCTTTTATAGCTCCGATTTTAATGCTGGTGTACCTCGGAGCAATTAAAACAGCCGGTATAAAAAAGGACAAGGGCCTGGTAGTAATGCTCCTTTTAATGCTGACATTCTGTGCAAATATCGGAGGCCCAGGATCGCCTGCCGCAGGCGGTCGTAATGCAGTAATGCTTGGAATTTTTTCAGATTACGGCCTTAATATCTCGTTTGGCCATTGGGTCAAAATGGGGCTTCCCTTTGTACCTGTAATGGCGCTTACCATTGCAGCTTATTTTCTTGTGGTTTTCCGAAAAAAAGTCAAGGTTAAAGCGGTCAATGTTGCAGCCGAAGTAAAACGGGAAGGGGAAAAAATCGGCAAGATGACACCCGATGAGTATAAAGCTGCAGCCGTTCTGATACTTGTTATTGTGCTTTGGGTCAGCCTGTCGAGTAAGGTTGGAATGGGCGGGCCGGTTATTTTGTGTCTTGTTCTTTTAAATATTCTGGGCATCCTGCGCTGGAAAGATATAAACAGTATTCATTGGGATGTAGTAGCGCTTTACGCTGCAGCAAGTGCAATGGGAGTTGGCCTGGCCTCCACCGGCGCTGCGCTCTGGCTTGCAAGCAGCTTTATTTCCA
>DAOWEJ010000031.1 GCA_030638575.1 Deltaproteobacteria bacterium
CCGGTTGATGTGAAAGACTGCTTTTTACTGACCATGCATGCCTTCAATCTTGCTGAAGAATTCAGATGCCCGGTATTCATTGCATCTAATAAGGAAATTGCAATGACCCGCGAGAGTATCGACCTTGAAAGCATCAAAAGGCCGGATATAAAAAAGCGGCAGGCTCCTTTGGAAGGAAAACCCTTTCTTCCGTTTGATGTTGCTGATGGTCGGATGGTACCCGACTTCCTTCCCATAGGCAGCGATGTGCCTGTGCGACAGACTTCTTCAACCCACGGCCCGGACGGTTATATTACAACTAACTCTAATGAGATCGCCGAAAATCAAAACAGACTAAAAGAAAAGCTTCTTTCAGCAGTAAACTCCTTTTCTTTTTATGAAGAATACAATAACAAAAATTCGGATATTCTGCTTATTACTTACGGAATCACCACTCGCGCGGCCCGGGCAGCCTGTGAAGATCTCAAAAAGGCTGGCACACCGGTATCTCACCTTGTTCTCAAGACACTCTGGCCTGTTCCTGAAGACCTGATCCGGAGGAAAGCCAAAAATTTTAGACATGTCGTCGTTGCAGAGATGAACCTTGGACAGTATGTTCGTGAAATAGAGCGCATTCTGCCGGAAAAACAGATAAAGTTCTATGGGCAGATGGATGGCAGCCTGATTTATCCTGATCGGATAAAGGAGGTAATAAGCAATGTCTAGTTTGTTAAATAAAAGCAGGCCTCCGGTTTTTTGTCCCGGCTGCTCCCACGAGCGGGTTGCCCACGCCCTTGATAAAGCATTCCTGAATATAAACCTATCCGGGGATCAGATTGTCATGGTCAGCGATATTGGCTGCTCCGGGCTTTTTGACACATTTTTTAATACACACGCATTCCATGGCCTTCATGGCCGCGCTTTAACTTATGCCGCAGGCCTGAAACTCTCCCGGCCGGAGTTAAATGTCGTCGTTACCATGGGAGACGGAGGCCTGGGTATAGGCGGAGCTCACCTTTTAGCTGCCTGCCGACGGAACCTTGATTTGACCTTACTGGTTTTAAACAACTTTAATTTCGGAATGACGGGCGGCCAGTGTTCTGCAACCACTCCAACCGAAGCACAGGTAGGGTCAGGGTTTTTAAACCAGCTTGAACGTCCTTTAGATGTTTGTGAAGTTGCCTCTGCGGCAGGAATCGCATATGCTGCCCGCTGCTCAAGTTACAGAAAAGATCTTTCAGAAGAAATTGAAAAGGCAATCCGGTTTAACGGCTTTTCTTTGATTGATATGTGGGGAATATGTCCCGGACGATTTACAAAGCGAAACAGACTTACACCAAAAGATATAGAGAACTCTCTTTTTGCGCTGCCTCCAATGAAAGGAGCAGTTTCAGGAAACGTTAGAAAAGAATATAGCCGGCATTATAAAGAACTGGCCAAGAGCCGGAAAACGGTTGCTGCCCCTGTAAAAATTAAGGCTTCGCTCATTCCTCCGAATACCGACCGGCAGGAAGTAATTATTCTTGGCAGTGCAGGTCAGCGGATTGTAACCGCCGGAGAGATTTTATGTTTAGCAGGTCTGTCTGCCGGGCTTAATGCGACACAGAAAAATGACTATCCCATCACCGTGCTAAGAGGCCATTCAATCAGCGAGCTTGTTCTTTCCTCGGAAGAAATCGGTTTTACCGGAATCTTAAATCCTGATGTGATCGTGGTCTTGAGCCAGGAAGGTGTGGACCGCCGAAAAAACTTCTTTGATACTCTAAATGAAAAGACCATAGTCCTCCAGGTTCCGGAAGTAAAGATTCCTTCCTGTAAGGCCAGGATAATGCATATAGACTTTAAAGCCCAGGGGATAAAATCTCAGGACCGGGCACTGGCATCCCTGTCTATCCTCGCAAAACTCAATAAGGTTATCAGTCTTGAAATGCTTCAATCCGCCTTGAAAATCAGGTTTAAAGACCAGGCTTTAGACCTGTCGCTTGATCTTGTTGACCGGGTTGAAACAGGCAGCATGTAGAAATTCATGTAAGCTGCCCGTTTATTCTTAAGATTATCCGATTTCAGGGCAATGTCGGTTCACGATACAGGTCAGCGATGACCTGTATCGTATCTGACGGTATCTTACGATTGAGCAAATTTACTTCAACTCTACGTAAACGCCGTTTTGAACCTGGAATACGGCAAATCCTACCCCGATCGCATCTCCGTCTTTGTTAAAGCTTATTTTCCCAAGCGGTGTTTCAAAATATTCAGAGCGAAGAGTCTTTGAAATGGCATTGTAATCAAGGGAACCGGCTTTTTTTATGCCTTCCATAAGCGCTGTAGCTGCAGCATATGCATTAAGGAAAAACGCACCGGGGTCCGATCCGTATGCCTTTCGGTGAGCCTCAATGGCTGCGACCGCCATTTTATTCTTGCTTGTATCTTTAGGACCGGTGGCATAAACACCTTCGGCGTATTTGCCGGCTATCTTGATGAATGTATCGTCTTTTACGCCATCATCGGAAAGAAATATTGTCTTCATTCGTTTTTTGCGCATTAGCTGGACAAGCTTGGAGGCTTCCGGGTGAAAACCGCCGTATATCAAAACCTCGGCTTTTGAACGCTTGACTTTGTTGATTATGGCAGAATAATCAACGGCTCCGGGTGTAATGCCTTCATAAAGAACGAGTTTTCCCCTGCTGTCTTTTTCAAGAAAAGCCTTGGCGTATTCCGCCAATCCCTTTCCGTAATCACCTTTGTCGTGTACAATGGCGATCTTTTTTGCCTTTAAGACATTAAGCGCAAAATCGATTTGTGTTTTTGCCTGGGCATCATCGGGAGCAATAGTCCTGAAAAAATTCGGATAATTGCCGCTTTTCGTCAGCTCGGTATTGGTAGCCGACGGAGACATGGCAATCACGTTTTCCGATTTATAAATCCCCAGTGCAGCCTTGCACGGTCCGCTACAGATATGCCCGAGCACCACATTGACCTTATTGGTCAATAATTTAGTCGCTGCGTTCGTAGCAATTTCGGTCTTGCACTGATCGTCTTCCACCAAGAGCTCAATTTTTTTACCCAGAATCCCTCCTGTACCATTGAACTTTTTGATGACAAGCTCAGCAGCTTTAATTGTGGGTATTCCATATGAAGCAAGATCGCCGCTGTGGGCCCCCACAACACCCATTTTGATAGTATCAGCCGCGATAGCATTTCCGGAGCAGATTGAAAATAATAACATTGTAATGCCTAACAAAACATAACAGCTTTGAAACATCTTTTTCTTCATTTTTTTCTCCTTTCTTATGGTTGATGAACGCGTAAAAAGTCCGATTTAGACGGTTTCGTAAAAAGTTCAAATTCAAGGCTTGTCCCGCTAAAGCGGGATAATCATGAGGCGTACTTGTCGTACGTTGAATGATTACGAAATGCAGCACAACGTCCCGCTGAACTGAAGCGGGAGAGTTTTTACAAAACCGTCATGGTTGACGGTCTCGTAAAAAGTATCGCCGATGGCTAAGTAGAAAGTTCCATATACAAGGCGCAGTGGTTTTTCAGGGACGAGGCAATACATGTAGTATGCCGAGTTCCTGAAAAACCGCTACAACGCAGTAGATGGGACTTTCTACGACGCCATCATGGTTAATCCTGGTATAAAAGCTCAAGCCCGACGCCGACCTCCTTCAGTGCAACGACGCTGGACAGAGCCAATTTTGAATTAAAGTCCGTGCAGTGACATGCATGAACTGCGACAGGATGCCATTTTTCAAAATATCGAACTGTCTCGGTCAGTTGATCTTCCGGAGGGTCGAGCAAATGAAATCCGCCGATAATGTCGACTATCCTTTTCTCCTCGCAGACTTTCATGGCATATTCCACTGTGTTGCAAATACCGGCATGGGCACATCCTGTGATTATAACCAATCCTTCGGACGATTTAAATACAAGCGCCGAATCATCCAGCAGGAAATCGTCCTTTTCTCCATCAGCATAATGAATTTTTCCGATGGGATTATTAGATTCAAAAGGAAGTTTTCGTTCGATTTCTCCGAGAAACACCAGTTTTGGATGTAGCCAAACCGGTTCTTTTGTGAGCTTGAGGTCAAAATATTCCATAGCCTTTTCTTCGGAAATCAGACACCCGATTTCACCCAGACCCTGAATCGTTCGAGAAATAAAGATGGATGGGTGAGCGATTAGAGTAGGCCGTTTATATGTTTTTTTCTCAAATTTGGCCTCTGCAAAGTACTGAATAAGGTGTTGAAGACCCCAGGTATGATCCAGATGAGCGTGGGACAGAACGATCAGATCCAAATCGAGGAGATCAATCCCCATTTTGGCAGCATTCGCGATAAAAATGTCTGAATATCCTGTATCGAATAAAATTCGGCTTCCTTCAATTTCTATGAAATAAGAAACTGCCGGTTCACCGAGAAAATACCTGTCAATAATGGTGTTGTTATCAACTATGACTTTGAGTTTCATAGGTTTTTACGATATCTAAAAAGGTAAAAAGCAGTTCGCTTCTCTCTCATTTGAATGTATTGGGTAGGGGTTATGAGCATTTTCTTATAACTATGCCAAATTGACAAAGCATGTCAAGAGAATTTAACCGAACTCGCTGAATGTCTATGATAAAGCGCTGGTTGACAATACGGTTTGCCCTTGTTATCTCATGGTAAACGCATTTGGAAAAATAAAATCAATTTAAAAGGAGGGGCTTAAAGGTTTTTTCTCCAGACGATATCTTTTTCAGTTAGCAAGATATATCGTAGTGACCCGATATTTTTGATTTGATGCACAGATTATCTTATCTTGTAAAATGTTTACGCAAAATCATGAAATATCGGATCACCTTTCACAGTATAGATTGATATCGGCTGGAGAAAAAATTTTTAAGCCCCGGACCAGTTACAAGAGTAACATTATTTTAAAAATGCATTTACCATGCTTATTATCTGATTATTAGTTGGCGCTGGTTTCCAGCCGGTTTTATATTTTTAGCTTCATTCGTTCTCTATAAACCAATAATGTATGCGTTCACAGGTTCAAAGTTCACTGTTCAAGGTTATCTTTTTTTCGTTGAACTAAGAATATATTTCCTGAAACTCAATATTCGTCATGTATTATTAAACCGATGCCACATAGAGCTCACCTTGCACTTCAGCGCAAGATTGTTCAGAACTCACGAATCAACTGTTCAGATTTGTGGTAAACCTACAACCCCTGAACCTTGAACTCTGAACCCGTGAACGGTTACTAAATAATAAACGCCAATGCTTAGTAAAAAATCTACAAACCTTGATTTCAAGAAAGAATCCGTTTCAGCCAGGTTCATTACTCCGTCCGGCGAACCTGTTGAAAAACGTATAGAAATACGCACCAGCCCTATTACCCGGCGTACGAGCCGGATTGCTTTCAGTCGCATTGATGAAAAAGAGCCGGGAACGGACATTTTGCCCCAGCCGCCGCCTGACTCGGAAAAAACATCCGAATGTCCGTTTTGCAAACCCCAGGTTACCTCAAAAACCCCGCAGCTTATACCTGAAAATTTTCCTTCAGGGCGCCTCGTCCAGGATGAATCGGTTCTGTTCCCGAATCTCTTTCCCTATGGAAGCTATTCTGCCGTTAGCCTTTTTGACAACAACCACTTCGTAGAGATAGGCAAGGCATCTTTGTCATCTTATACCAGCAGTTTTATCAACTGCAGCAAATACCTTGAATATGTATTCTCCAATGACCCTGATGCAATCTACATGGGGATAACCCAGAACCACCTTCCTTCAGCCGGCGGTTCATTATTGCACCCTCACCTGCAGATAAATGCAGACACGATTGCCCCTAACCATCACCGTTTCCTGGGTAAAAGAGCCTTACACTATTATGAGGAAACCGGATCATACCTCTTTTCAGATTACTTGAAACATGAAAAACAGGATGGCAGCCGATACATAGGGAATACAGGAGCCTGGGAATGGGTTGCAGCCTATGCCCCTGAAGGATTTTTTGAAATATGGGGAATACTTCCAAAAGTAACATCTTTTCGCCAACTGGCAGCTTCAGATTGGGAAGACCTGGCCAGGGGGGTTTTAAACACCCAGGGGTTTTACCGAAGTCTTTGCAGGAATGGATACAACCTTGGAATCCTTGTGGTAGAAGATGAAAAGACACCGCTCGAACTGCGCGTTGTGATTCTTGCACGCTCCAACTACGCCCCATGGGTTAGAAATGACCACACCGGTTTTGAAGTAATGCTGGGGGATATGACCACGTTCACAGCGCCTGAAGAGACAGCGGAAAATGCAAGGCCTCTCTGGAAAACATAGTATTAATGTATCCGTTCACAGGTTCAAAGTTCACCGTTCAAGGTTATCTTTCTTGCGTTGAACCAGGAATATACGTCTTGAAACTCAATACTCGTAATGTATTTAACCGGTGTTACGAACAGCTCACCTTGCACTTGGGCGCAAGATTGTTCAGATTGGTAGTAAACCTACAACCCCTGAACCTTGAACCCTGAACCCTTGAACGGTTGCGCATTAAGTAATTATTCACCGCAGAGTCTCAGAGAACGCAGAGAGATTATTAATTTTTAGTTTACCGTTGAGAGGACGGTAAACTAAAAAACCTAAGAAGCTTCGCTTCATTTGATGGTATTATAGAAAGCTATAATTTGAAGCTGCCCCACTTATCTGAATATATTAGTTGATCAGATTTAATGTGAGCTGCCCGAAGGGCCTCTTGTTTATTTCTTTTCGCCCTCCCTGCCCAGTTAAATGCGTAGCCTATTTAACCGGGGTCGTGGCGAAAAGAAATAAGATGAAACTCTCTGCGTGCTCTGTGACTCTGATGAGCGTAGCGAATGGGCGGTGATATAATATCCTCTGAATAGATACAATTTTTGTAACTCAGGTGTATAGGCTGAAGGCTGAAGACTGTTAGGAAAAAGCGCATTTTAAAGCCATGCTTGATGCAAGAATCAGATTCCACCAAAGTACGGCAATCGTGCTTTTCTGACCCCTTCAGCCTTCAGTCTAAACAGCTTCAGCCTGACTACGTGAGTAGTTACCAATTTTTATTAAAAATAATAGGGAGATCCGCAATATGAAAATCATCATTCGTTATCTCGGGATGCCGATTGTTCAAAGAGACCTTAAACCGGGTGAGTACAAAATTGGGCGATCAGGGGATAATGATATCCAAATCTCTCATGATTTTATCAGCCGAAGGCACGCAAAAATATTCTTTAAAAATGATCAATGGTGGTATCAGGATTTGCGAGTCAAGCATCTCCACTACCAAAAAGATCCAATCAAAATCACACAAGAAACCAAGATTGAACTCGAAAATCAAGTCGAGCTGGTTACTAAGGATTATTTGGATGTTAAGAAAACCGTACTCTATCAGGCTGATGATATTGCAAGGAGCCTGAAGGATGAAAAAAAACCGCGCAGACGCCCGGTTGTAATGCCGGCAATTATCAGCTTTTTACTTATCGCAGTAGTAGGAGGGATCTATTATTTCTCTGTCAGCCTTAAACGCCAGATGGATGCCAATACCCTTTTTAAGTTTGTTCGACCGAAAATTGTGGAATTTGTCAAAATAAAGGACCCTAAAGCAATCCGGGATCTTAAAAAATATGCCGGAGCAGAGGAAAAAGATTTTATAGATGAAATCGGCTACTGTACCGGATTTATGGTTAGGCCGGGAATCGTATTATCCGCCAACCACTGCCTTCACGGATTATCTATAGTAGACAGTGATATCAGATTCAAGTTGAAAACCCATGACGGAAAGCTTCATAATGTGGAAAGGATTCTAGGCTTTGATATTAAGAAGGATTTCTTGTATCTGGAGGCTCCAAGCCTGAAGGAGTATGGTTATCTGGAAATAAGCCCGGAAGAATGCAAGGTTGGAGAAAAGGTTTACACCATCGGCAACGTAGCCGGAGAAGGGATTGCTATTCGAGATGGAATCATGGCCAGCAAAACCAAAGACCGCAACGATCCGGATATCGAATTTGTCCGCTACTCTGCTGCTGCCAGCCCGGGCAATAGTGGAGGCCCGCTTATTAATGGATACGGAAAAGTCATTGCTTTAGTTTTTGCCAGTACGAGGGCCGAAAATTACAATTTAGGTACAGGTTCCGAAAACCTTCTTATGGGGATAGATCGGTTTGTCGACAATTTAGAACCTAAAAAGGTTAAAATTGAGACCCGGAATTTGCTGAACTACCATCCTAACAGTCTTGCCTATTTGCTGTATTTGCCAATATCAAACGTATGGTTTGAAAATCCTCATTTAGCTCTTCCCCTTGAAAATGTTGTCACCGAAGTCGATGTTCCAACTGATCTTCCATCCCATTATGATGCATTAATTTCCAAATTCAATTCCGCCACTTTAAATAAATTTGAACAGGTACATGCAAAAATCGAAAAAAACGGATTTGCTACAGAACAATGGGAATCACAGGCAACGCAGGAAACTCCTATTATTATTCCCTATCAAACTAACATAGATGCACTGTATTCCAAATCAAAAGAAAACCATCGGCTTATTTCCGAAAAAATTGCAATTCTCACCCCCATGCAGCCTCATATTTATAATGAATTTAAAAAGAAGCTCAAAAATGAAAACAGGTATTATTACATTGCCACTGCCCAGGTATTGACCTTAAATACGGATTTAGAATTGGGTGATGATGCCTATTCATTTATTTATCGCTCCGGGTCTTCAACATACAAAGATCAATTGGATCGCTTTTCGAGAAAACCGATATGCCAATACCTGGGGAGACATACTGCAGACAATGCCGGCTGGGATGATGTCAGGCAGATTTCAGCCAAAACCGTCATGAAGGTTTTGGCCGGAAAAGGACTGCTATGCAGTTCATACGATTCTCTATACCTGCGTCCAAATGCAAAAAGGCAATTTACGATTAAAAAATTTGAGGAGGAAATAACTGAAAGTAACTTTAAGGATATTTTAGGAAGGTCATGGAAAGTTTTTTCCTTTAAGCTGTTTGGAAATACTACCATCGATAATTATTGCCTAATGCTCCCACAGGGAACCCTTTGTTTGAGTGTTTCTTATTATACAGAGTCAGATTCTTTATTGCACGCACTAAGAGAAAACTATTCCAGGTATATCCTTCCTTCCATGATTCTATCTCCTGTCTATTGGAGTGTGGATGCATTACATGACTATTATACAAAGGGTTTGGCCGGTAATTTACCGCTTATGAATGATGTGGGCTTTAAGAAACTAAAAAATGGCGGTATCGCCATCACTTTAAAAACTCTTGGCATTAAATTTTCGATTCCCAAATCAAAGGTCCCACAAACCCTTCGCTTCATATCCGGAATGTACTATAATGGCGGGCATAAAAAATGGATAGGCCTGGGATTCGAAGGAATTTATTCAGATAAGGAGAGCTGGAAGATCAGCGGTATCGGAGTTGAGCTGAAGGGTTCAAATGCTTCCGGTATATTGAGCCGCATTCGAGATGAGGAAAAAGCAAAAAAGAAACTGAAAAATAGATTGGGGAAGGACAAGGTGAAAAAAGGAGAGGAGAATTTTAAGATTTGGCGAAAAGATATCAAATCAAAGAAAAGTGGTATTGATGTGACAATATTCGGTTACAGCGCACCTATTGTAAAACATGAAGAGTCAGATCGTTTTATGAGCATTGACTTTTATTCCAGAGAACCTTTTAAGGTTGCCTATCAACTTTGACGGTCTCGTAAAAAGTCCAACTTCTGCGTTGTAGGGGTTTTTCAGGCACTACTTAAGATATAATATCTTTGTGCACCTGTCCTGAGTTGCCACATCGAGCCTGGTTTTACAATTGTTTAATGCATTTCCAACCGTACTTAATGCCTTTCCAGGAGTATTATTTGTTTCACTCAGGTGGGCCAGGATTACATGGCAAAGTCGGTCATGGAGAAGCTCTTTTAGAAGAGTTGCCGAGTCATTGTTGGAAAGATGTCCGGTTCTGCTTTTGATACGCTGTTTTAAAGGCCAGGGATATGGGCCGTTTATGAGCATGTCCGGGTCATGGTTAGCCTCAAGAATGAGCAGAGCACATTCTTTTAGATGCTCCTTAACCATTAAAGTTGCAATACCCAGGTCTGTTGCAATTCCTATTTTTGTCCCGCTTTTTTCCACCGTAAAGCCCGCCGGATCTATGGCGTCATGAGATATGGAAAAGGGGTGAAGGGCTAAATTATTTATGGCAAAGGCTGTGCCGCAGTCAAAATGCCTTATATCGTGAACACTTCCAAGTTGTGAAAAGCCCTCTTCTGTTTTTCGGCTGATATAAACCGGGATATTGAAACGACGTGAAAGAACCCCCACTCCCTGGATATGATCTGAATGTTCGTGGGTTACCACAATTGCATCGAGTTTTTTAGGACATAGTCCTTTTGTTTCTAACCTGCGCTGGATTTCAATTCCTGAAAGTCCTGCATCAACAAGTATTGAAGTCGAACCGTCAGAAATATATATGGCATTACCTTTACTGCCACTTGCAAGCATGCAAACTGCAAGGCGAAAATCTTTTTCCGCCTTGTGAGCGCTTTGCTTGATGACCACTTCCTTTGATGAGCGCTCCGCTTGAGGCTTAATGAAGTTTTGAGGTTTTTCCAGGTTGTACATTTGACAGGTAAAGCCCTTGTCTTTTAAAGGTTTCATCCTGTGTGCCCGAAACCACCTGTGTTCCGCTCGGTTTCCTCTAGTTCTTCCACAACTTCTAATTTTGCCTGATAAACTTTTTTTATTACCATCTGGGCAACTCTGTCACCCCGCCGAAATGTGTAGCGCTTTTTGCCGAGATTTATTACTGCTATTTTTACCTCTCCCCTGTAGTCGGCATCTATGGTCCCCGGTGAATTAATAAGTCCGATACCATGCTTTACAGCCAATCCGCTTCTAGGGCGTATCTGGGCTTCAAATCCTTCGGGGATGGCTATCGCGAACCCGGTAGGAAGCAGAGCTGTTTCTCCGCTCTCAACAGCGAGTTCATTGTCTAACGCTATGTAGATATCCATTCCTGCAGACAGGGGTGTCATATAACGAGGTAAAGGTATATCTTCATCCAGATGCGGCCTTAAGCGAAGAAATTTAATGACAGGAGAGGAATTCATAAAATCAAAGATTCAGCATATCTTCAAAGGGTTTTTTATCTTTAACCGGTCCAAGCATGGTAAAAGATAGCTGGTCTGTTTGAAACAGTGCTTTTGCAAGGTCAATGACATCATCTGCTGTAACGGCCTCGATTTTATCCACAACTCTCTGCAATGGGATATGCTTATTAAAATTTATTTCACTTTGTGCCAGACGGACCATCTGGTTGTCAATACTTTCAGATGCAAGGAGAAGATTTCCTTTAATATATTCTTTTGCATCCTTAAGCTCGGATTTGTCAATCCCGACTTTTTTAAGCCGGTTCATTTCATATAAAATCAGCTTTGTCGCCTCATTCGCCTTGCTGGGATTTACACCTACATATGCCCCAAACATGCCGGTATCTGCATAAGAAGAGATAAAAGAATAAACCGAGTAGGCCAGGCCTCTATTCTCACGTATCTTCTGGAACAGTCTTGAACTCATATTGCCCCCAAAGACCGTGTTTAAAATCGAAAAAGCGAATCGCCTGGAATCAGTTATAGATATACCATTTGTGCCAAGACAGATGTGAGCCTGCTCCGAATCCCTGTTATGTAAATCAATGGAAGACTGTCTGGACGGAGTTATTCTTTCAGGAAAAGAATTACCCGGCTTTATCGATTCAAAGTAGGTACCAATAAGATCAACAGACCTGTCATGGGAAAGGTTTCCGGCAATGGATATTATTATTCGTTCGGGCTGATAAAAACGTTTAAAATATTTTTTAATATCTTTTGCTTTAAAACCGAGTATATTTTCCCTTGTGCCGAGAACCGGCCGTCCCAGTGGATTATTACCCCAAAACGCTTTGCCGGAAAGCACATGGACGTATTCTTCAGGATTGTCCTCAACCATTCCTATTTCCTGGAATATTACGGGCCGTTCCTTTTCCACTTCTTTTTCGTCAAAAACTGAGTTCAGAAATACATCAGAAAGAATATCAACTACTGTTTCCACATGCGTGTCCACAACTTTTGCGTAGTAGCATGTATTCTCATAGCCCGTAAAGGCATTAGTTTGACAGCCCAACGCGTCAAATTCCTTGGCAATCTGAAAAGCTGTCCTTTTGCGTGTCCCTTTAAAAATCATGTGTTCAATTAAATGAGAAAGCCCGTTTTCTTCTGGAGACTCATCCCTGGCACCAACATTTACCCACACGCCCATTGACACGCTGCGGACATGGGGTATCTTTTTTGTCAGAATCCTGACACCGTTTTTTAAAGTTGTTTTATTTACGGTTTTTTTCATTCTTTTTTATTTTGCCCTGAAAAACCTGGTCCTTTGGGCCAGGTCAGAGTTCTTCGGCTCTGCCTTGGAGTTTGGTGTCTCAAACAACAAATCCCAAGCACCACCTAATCTTAAAATTGGGCCAAATAAATCTCAAAATCCAAACCGATTCAAGGCGATTGTTTTATTTGTTTGGGATTTGTTATTTGGAATTTCAGTAAGTCAATGAACTTTCAATAAAGAAAATCCCCTCTGGGCCTGAATTCTTTATTCACTTTTCCTCTTCCTGGGCGGCTTTTAGACTCAGCCGAATCTTTCCATCCCGGTTAACCTCCAGAACTTTGACTTTTATTTTCTCTCCTTCTTTTACAATATCTGTAACTTTTGTTACACGATGATCTGCAAGTTGAGATATATGAACAAGGCCGTCGGTGCCGGGAAGTATCTGTACAAAGGCGCCAAAATCCATAATCTTGACAACAGTTCCTTCGTAGATTTTTCCAACTTCCGGTTCTAATGTAATATCTTTTATCATTTTTTCTGCTGCATCCCCGTCTTCTTTTGAGACAGCGGCAATTTTTACAACACCCGAATCATCTATTTCAACCTTTGTATTTGTTTCACTTTGAATTAATCGAATTGTTTTTCCGCCTGGGCCGATAATATCCCTGATTTTATCAGGATTGATATTAATGGTAATTATTGTTGGTGCGTAAGGCGAGATTTTTTCGCGAGGTTCCTTTATGGATTCCAACATCCTGTCAAGAATAAAAAGCCTGCCGACACGAGCCTGCTCAAGAGCTTTTTCCATTATTTCCCGCGAGAGCTCATGAATCTTAATATCCATCTGCAGTGCTGTTATACCATCTTTTGTTCCTGCAACCTTAAAATCCATATCGCCGGTGTGATCTTCGTCACCAAGGATATCAGAAAGAATAACTACATTGTCTTCATCTTTAACAAGACCCATGGCAATACCCGCAACAGGGGTCTTAATTGGAACTCCACCGTCCATAAGGGCCAGAATCCCTGAACATACAGTTCCCATGGATGAAGAGCCGTTGGACTCGAAAACTTCAGAGACTATACGAATTGTATAGTCAAACTCTTCCTTGGATGGAAGTACTCTTTCGATTGCCCTGGTTGACAACCCCCCATGGCCGATATCCCTGCGGCTGGGGCCACCAAGCCGTTTTACTTCCCCTACTGAATAGGGCGGGAAATTGTAATGAAGCATAAAGGGCCTTAATTCTTCCCCGCTTAATGTTTCTACTCGCTGCTCATCCCGACCTGACCCAAGTGTAAGCACGCCCAGCACCTGGGTTTCTCCACGTGTAAAAAGGGCGCTGCCGTGGGGCCGGGGCAGGATACCGGTTTCACAGGTAATCGGTCTTATTTCATCAAATTTTCTGTTATCTATGCGCTGCCCTTCCTTTAAAATAAGATCCCTGCTGATATTTTTCTGGATGTCTTGAAAGATGTCGTACACTTCTGCTCTGCGGTCAGCATACTCGTCACCGAGATTTTCAAAAATATCCGATTTGACCGTGCGAAGGGCAGGAGAGCGTTTAATTTTTTCAGGTATTAAAGTAGCTTTACGAATGGGAGATGCGGCTATGTTTTCAATTTTCTTGACAAGATCTTGATCTTTTTCCGGAAGGACGAAGGAGCGCTTGGGTTTTCCGGCAGACTCTTTAAGTTCTTCCTGCAGCGAAATGATCGGTTGCATTGCTTTATGGCCGAAAAAGATAGCTTCAAGCATATCAGATTCTTTGACAATATTACCACCGCCTTCAACCATAACAACCCCTGTTTTTGAACCGGCAACAATGATATTGATATCAGATTCTTCACAATCGTTGATTGTCGGATTTATGACAAACCGGCCATCGATGCGGCCGACGCGAACACATGCGATGGGACCGGCAAAGGGAATATCAGATATTTCAAGTGCAGCAGATGCCCCTATCATGGCCAGTATGTCCGGATCATTTTCCTGATCCATAGAAAGTACTGTTGCAACCACCTGGGTTTCACAGCGATAGCCTTTAGGAAAGAGAGGCCTGATGGGTCGGTCGATAAGTCGGGCGGTAAGTGTCTCTTTTTCACTGGGTCTTCCTATTTCACGCCTGAAATAATTTCCCGGTATCCTGCCTGCCGCATAAATCTTTTCCATGTATTCTACGGTAAGGGGTAGAAAATCTGTCGCACGTTCCTCATGTGCGGATACTACTGAAACAAGTACAATTGTATCTCCATATTGAACCACAACCGAACCTGAAGCCTGTTTTGCGACCTTGCCGGTCTGAATGCTAAGGGTTTTCCCCTCTATTTCTGTTTTAAGTAAAATTTCCATTTTTTCTCCTAAAAATAAAGCGACTTTAAAACCACAAATGCGCAAAAAGTCGCTTTGTTTTACGCCGGTCAATTCTTAATCTCTAAAAAATAAACTTATGTTATTTTTAGATAAAAATCGTATCTCTTCAATAAGATACAAGGGCACAAAGGCCTATCTTTTTAGACCCAGGGTTTCGATTATTGCCCGATATCGATTGATATCCTTGAATTTTACATAGTTTAAAAGTCTGCGGCGCCTGCCGACCAGCATCAGCAAACCCCTCCTGGAATGATGGTCTTTTTTATGCACCTTCAAATGCTCTGTAAGATAGGAAATGCGGTGTGTTAAAAGACCGACCTGGACTTCTGGTGAGCCGGTATCACTTTCATGCAATTTAAATTGTTGAATCAGCTTTTTTTTGTTTTCTGTTGTAAAAACCACTTTCTCTTTGCCTCCTGTTGTTGAAATGAATCTATTCGCTATTTATGGAAAACACAACAATATTCAAATCTGTTTTTTCCCTGGTTATGATTTAATATCGCTATAAGGTTATTCTCTCTGTCTGTAACTTTTAAAAAATCTTCCGTGTCGCCAGGCTGATACTTTATTAATTCAGGATTAATATCCTTTTTGGTTATGATATTGCCATGAAAAATTTTATTGGTCAAATCATCATCAGCAACAAAAACAGGCATATCCATTAAGGTGTCTGCCATCCTTATCAGGCGACTGTCAAGTTTTCCGGCTATTTTAAGTTCTTCTATTTCAGCAAGTGATACAGCCTGTTTTATTGAAAACCGACCGCTTTCTGTTCGCCGCAGTTCTTTAAGGTAGCCTCCGCAACCAAGATCTGTCCCAATGTCCGCACAGAGGGTCCTGATATATGTCCCTGAAGAACAGGCCACCTCAAACCGTATAAACGGTAAATTTATATCCAGTATGTCAATATACGAAATAAAAACACTTCTTGGCGGCTTCTGAACAGGTTTGCCTTCTCGCGCCAGCTTGTAAAGGGGTACTCCCTTATGTTTCAATGCTGAATAGACCGGCGGAAGCTGATCAATCCTTCCTTCAAATCTTTTAAATACATCCCGGATCCTGCTTTCAGAAAACTCAATCTTTTTACATGTTGAAACAACAACACCTGTCGAATCCTGTGTATCAGTTGCAATTCCCAAGTGAATTAGTGCAACGTATTTCTTTTTATCATGCAAAAAAAACCTGGCCAGCCTGGTAGTATCATTAATACAGCAGACCAGAACACCTGTCGCAAAGGGATCGAGTGTGCCGGTGTGCCCTGCTTTTTTGGCAGACAGCGTTTTCTTCACAATGGCAACGACTTTAGCGGATGAAATGCCCGCAGGCTTGTCAACGACCAAGACACCGCTTAAAGCATGCGAGACCTTTGCAAAACGTCCCCTTTTGGCAGATTTCTGCGTTGGACTCAATTTTTAATCCTCAATCCGCCTGAGGCGGATCGTCCGCCTTGAACTATGCCAGATAAGCGGAGACTTCGAAATTGAACATTTTTCAAAGGTCTCCGCCGGATGCTTGATGATGGCTTTAAAATTTGGTTCAAAGCTTTTCTGCCAGGCTCGCAATTTCAGATTTTATATCAGACAATGTAGCTTCAACCCCGAATCCAGCCGCACCTGTATGACCCCCGCCACCAAAAGAGGTTGCAATAGCAGCTACATCTATCGTTCCATCTGAGCGCAGGCTGACATGAAACCGGCGCGGACCTTTCGAATTGTGTTTTCCGTTTTTTTTCTCCTGTATAAGCGCCGTTAACTTTACATCTTCTATCCGCCTGGCATAATGTATAAGACCGTCAACATCCTCTGGCTGCGTACCTGTTTCATCAAGCATATCCTGGGTAATTGTCATTATAGACAGTTTGCCATTATGGAATATTTCGATTGAATTAAGGGCCAGATTTAAAAGCTTAATGCGACCGAGAGAGTATCTGCCATATACATGCTGAGCAACCTCGGAAGGGTTGACTCCCTTTTCAATCATTTCTTCACAAATTGCAAAAGCAGCCCTGTTTGTATTTGAAAAACGAAACGATCCTGTATCGGTTAATATTCCTGTATATATTGAAATTGCAATGGCCTTACTAATCGTGATAGCCATATTTTTTATCAACCTGTATATGATCTCTGTGGTAGAACAGGCGGTAGTGTCTAGTAACTTAAAATCACCAAAACGATTATTGGAAACATGATGGTCAATATTAATAATAACCGGTATTTCATTTACCATCGAAGCGGCTGTGCCGATCCGTTGCAAATTCCCACAATCAAGGATAACAGCCATGTCAAATAAATTCGTCGTGCTGATATGACGTATTATCCTTTCCACAGAAGGCAGAAAACGATATATAGCAGGAATCGAACTTTCGTTGTATAAAGTTATTTTTTTTCCCGCTGCATTAAGCGCCAGCCCCATGGCAATGAGGGAACCTACTGCATCACCGTCCGGATCTGTGTGAGAAGCGAGTAAAACATGATTACTGCTTAGCAGCTGATTTATTATCTGATCCATTGCTTGTATGTATTGACTTTAGAATTTTATTTACGTGTGCTCCGTAATCAAAAGAGTCGTCGTAAAAAAATTTAAGGTCAGGCATATAACGCAATCCAAGCTGACGGGCAAGAGAGCGTTTTACGAATCCCCGTGCGCTCTTGAATCCATGGGCAGCTTCTTCTATGCTTTTTTCCCCGCCGGGTGTTGAAAAGTATATCCGCGCAATTCTTAAATCCCGCGACATTTTTACATTCGTAATAGTTGTCATTTCAAGGCGGGGATCTTTTATATTTTTTTTCAGTATATCCGACAGAGCTTGTTGTATAAGACCGCTTACCCTGTCAGATCTTGTAAAGGGTTTCATGATTTGGCCATTATTTTCTATAAATTTATGATTTCCATTTCAGTATCTATGATCTCAGCCAGCCCCAATGCATCAGCCATATTGAAAATCTTATCGATTTTAGAGTTAAGCACCCTTCTGTTGTTCCCAACCATGGAAAACCCAATCATGGAGCTTTGATAAATATCATTAGATCCGACCTCAGCCACGGAAGCATTGAAATTATTGCGAAGTCGGCTGATGATAGACTTTACAATTTTTCTTTTGCCTTTTAAGGAGCGGCAGTCATGCAGTCTGAATGTGATGATTCCAAAACCAACAACCATGGCACACGCACTTTATCATTCTATTCAATTTCTGGTTTGATTTCTTCCAGATAATAACTTTCTATTGTATCCCTGACCTTGATGTCGTTGTAATTTTCAATTCCTATTCCGCATTCATAGCCGGTTTGAACTTCTTTGACGTCATCTTTAAAACGCCGGAGAGAAGAATTCTTCCCTTCATACTGTACAACACCGTCTCTAACAAGGCGCATAAGCTGTCCCCGTTCTATCTTTCCATCGGTCACATAACATCCTGCTATTGCACCAATCTTGGGAATATGGAACACTTCACGAACTTCAGCCCTGCCCAGAATTCGCTCTTCAAAAGTTGATGACATCAAGCCGACAATAGCGTCCTTTATATCGTTAATAACATTATAAATAATGTTATAAAATCGCATATCTACATTCTCTTCATTAGCAAAGGCTTGAACTTTTGGGCTTGGGCGGACGTTAAATCCAATAATAATCGCATCAGATACCGCGGCCAGGGAAACATCTGATTCGGCAACAGTGCCGGTAGCTGAATGGATAATATTTATTGTTACCTCTTCGTTGGAAAGTTTTGTCAAAGAATCTGCAAGGGCTTCGATAGAACCATGAACATCAGCCTTGATTATTAAATTCAATTCTTTTAGTTCCCCTTCCTGCATCTTTTCGTAAAGTTTCTCAAGGCTTAATCGACTTGTTCTGGCAAGTTCTCTTGATCGCTGCTGCTGAACCCTGTAATTACTTACCTGTTTGGCATTTTTTTCATCTGAAAGAGCAATCAGTTCATCTCCTGCCATTGGTACTCCTGAAAGGCCTACGACCTCTATGGGTAGTGACGGCCCTGCCGATTTTACCTGTACCCCTTTATCATTCAACAGAGCACGGACTTTTCCATAATGGATTCCGCATACAACAGGGTCTCCGGCATGAAGCGTTCCCTCCTGAACAAGCACTGTTGCAACAGCACCTCTGCCGGGGTCTATTTTTGATTCAACAACATAACCTTTGGCAAGTTTTTCCGGGTTGGCCCTCAATTCAAGAACCTCGGACTGCAGCAGTATCATCTCAAGCAGTTCATCGATCCCCTGCTTCTGCTTTGCGGAGACCTTGACAAAGATAGTGTCTCCCCCCCACTCCTCCGAAGAGAGTCCTGCTTCAGAAAGCTCGCGATAGACACGCTCGGGATCAGCATTTTGTTTATCGATTTTATTCACGGCCACAATGATCGGTACTTTTGCGGCTTTGGAGTGATTAATCGCTTCAATGGTTTGCGGCATAACACCATCATCTGCTGCAACAACAAGGACAACTATATCCGTTACCTTCGCTCCACGTGCACGCATTGCAGTAAAGGCCTCATGCCCCGGAGTATCGAGAAAGGCTATCCGGCCTTTATCCGTTTTAACATTATAGGCGCCAATATGCTGTGTAATGCCTCCTGCTTCAATATCGGTAACCCTGGTTTTGCGTATTACGTCCAGAAGAGAAGTTTTGCCATGATCAACATGCCCCATAATCGTAACCACCGGAGGCCTTTCTACAAGCTTATCAGGATCGTCTTTTTCTGCCTTTAAAATCGTTTCCTCTTTAAAAGTAGCCCGTTCAACTTCATAGTCAAACTCTGATGCAACAAGAACAGCTGTTTCAAAATCTATAGTCTGGTTTACAGTTGCCATGACACCCATCGTCATCATCGTTTTAATCATGTCATTGGCTTTTATTCCCATGCGTTTCGCCAGTTCCGCAAGAACAATGGCATCATCGATTTTTATTCTTCGTTTAATCGCTTTGGCCGTAGTTATCTGTGTCTTTTGCCCGCCAACCGGTATTTTCCCCTTGCCCGCCTTTCGGCCTTTTCTGGCTCGTCGCCCTCTTGAGTAAAGATCTTCGCCTTCGACAACAGCTTTTCTTCTAAAGGAGATTTTCTTCTTAAAGAATTTTTTGTCCCTGTCAACTTCTTCCGGCTTTTTCTTCTTTCTCTCCCCTTTAACTTCTTTTGCCGGTATTTCCTTGTGCAGGTCTATTACTTCCGAAGCTGCTTTTTTAGGCAGGGGTGTCTTACGGACTTTTGTCTCTGGTTTTTTAGCCTTAGCCTTTTTCTTCTCGGGCGCTTTCTCAACAGGAGCTATAGGCAGTTTTATTATCTTTGCTGCAGCTTCTTTCTTTTTTGGCTTTTTCTTTTTAGCCTTAACTATCTTTAATTCAGGTGGTTTTTCAACTTTTTTCCTTGAAGGCTCCTTTGCCCTGGTTTCCTCTTTTACAGCGATCTTTTCGGTCTCTTCAGCCTGTTCCGGGATATCAGCCTTAGCACCATCTTTTTTTATAACAGCTTCTTTAGGAATCTCTTTTTCTTCTGCAGCTTTTACATCGGAAGATACCGCTTCAAGAGACGCTTCAGGCTCTGCACCCTTTTCTGGTTGTATTGCCGGTTCATCTTGCGCTTCTGCATTCACAGTTTTTCTGCGTCGCCTGATAACAGTCGATCTTATCCGTACTTCCTCTACGGCTTCAGGTTGTTTGCTGAAAAGTTCAGCCCTGATTCTGGCCACTGTTTCATCATCCAAAGAACTCATATGGCTCTTTACTACGATATCCATCTCCTTTATCTTTTCGAGAAGAATATTGTTTGTCATGTTAAATTCTCTGGCAAGTTCATATATCCTGATCTTGGCCATCAACCCCCCTAGATTCTTTTGTAGACTCCTCTTCGTTAACATCTTCATTATTATCCAACACGTTTTCCGGTGCAGTTTTTTTAGTTTCTTCAGTTTCTTCAGCAGTCTTTGCTATAAAACCAATTGCAGCATCTATAAGTTTCGCTGCTTTTCCTTCGCCAATTCCTCTGATTTGCATCAGATCTTCAATAGAAGCTTTGCTGATTTCTTCAGCAGAAAAGAAGCCTTTTTCATACAACGCATCGGCCATGCTAACACCTATTCCCGGCAAAGCCACCAGTGAATCATAACCACTCTTCATCTCCTGGCTGTAACGCGTTTCGCTCTGGACATCTAAATGCCACCCTGTAAGTTTGGAGGCGAGGCGTACATTCTGCCCCCGTTTTCCGATTGCTATTGAAAGAAACTCATCAGGAACAATTACTTCCATTGCACGATTTTCTTCATCAATAATAACCCTGGAAATTTCGGCAGGAGCAAGGGCGTTGCATACAAATTTGGCTACATCAACATGCCAGGATATTATATCTATCTTTTCTCCCCTTAGTTCCTGAACGACATTCTGAACGCGACTTCCCTTCATCCCGACGCAGGCCCCAACAGGATCGATATCGGAACTGTTCGAAGATACTGCGAATTTAGCCCTGATGCCCGGTTCACGTGCTGCTCCCATGATATTTACAATACCTTCACTGATTTCAGGCACCTCTGTCTTGAAAAGATTAATAAGAAAGTTTGGGTGAGTTCTCGAAAGAACAATCTGCGGACCACGTGTATCATGCAGAACGTCGAGTATATATGCCCTCATACGGTCCCCCCGCCGGTAGGTCTCCTTTGGAACCTGTTCCCGGACCGGAAGGATACTTTCTGTTTGACCGAGATTAACAATAATATCACCACGGTCTATACGTTGAACAATCCCGTTAATAATTTCGCCCTTTCGGTTAATGAAGCTTGAATAGACTGCATCTTTTTCCGCATCCTTCATTTTCTGGATAATAACCTGTTTGGCCGACTGAGCAGCAATTCGACCGAAGGTGCTTGTGTCCATCTTCGTGCCGAGGCTGTCACCGATTTCGCACTCCGGATCAAGTTTACGTCCTTCTTCAAGACTGATTTGAAGATCAGGCTCTGTAATTTCTTCAGCTACATCTTTAAACTGGAAGACTTCTATTTCACCGACCTCTTCATTATATTGAACCTCAATATCCATTTTGCTTCCATATTTTTTTCTTGCAGCAGATTTTAAAGCTTCCTCAAGCGCTTTAATCAGGACGTCACGGTTAATACCTTTGTCTCGACTAACTTGCTCAACGACATGTTTTATATCTGTTATAAACATGAACTTTCTCCATAATTTACAAGCCGCGCCCCTGCAATTTCGTTAAAGGGAATTGCGACATCCTTGTTATCAACCAAAAGCTTTACCATTTCATCTGATACACCCAACAGAACGCCCTTGAAATTTTTTTGTCCGTTTAAAGGTAGATGAGTTCTGATCCTTGCAATACTCCCCTTGAATCTCTCAAAGTCAGTCTTTTTCACCAATGGACGATCAGGTCCGGGAGATGAGACTTCCAGCTTGTATGCTCCTTTACTTTCAAGATTTACATCCAGAATATCCCCTAGCTGACGGTTTATATACGTGCAATCGTCGAGAGTCACTCCTTCGGGTTTGTCTATGTAAAGCCGGAGTACTATTCCGCTCGCTTCCGGCTGGTACTCAACATATACCACTTCGACTCCTTCACTTGCGCATAACGGTTCAGCCAAAGCTTTTACCCTGGCAACGATTTTAGTCCTGCTTTCCATGGAAAAAGATCTTTTCTGAAAGTCAGGCGTTTTCGTTTTGTATTTTTTATAAGCTTTCACCGTACTTTTATCTTGTCCTCAAAAAACAAAAAACGGGCTTTAGCCCGTTCTTTTCATTCAGGTATATCTTTTGCAGTGGAGTTGTAAACTTTATCTGTTCATGTTAATATCCATAAGAAAAATTAACTCCAAACCACACCTACATCAAAGCTCTACCAATATACAACCCTTCTCAATGAAAAGGCGGACTTTCTATGGAGCGGGCAACGAGATTCGAACTCGCGACACCAAGCTTGGGAAGCTTGTACTCTACCATCTGAGCTATGCCCGCTTACCAATCCAGTTTAACTATGATAAAAATTGTTTCTTGTCAATATTTTTAAAAAATAAATATAATAGAACAAAAGGGGTTCGTCTCAATTGGAATGTTAAACTTGTGGAATAATCGAATTTAGAATAACGGGGAAAAGATATGTGAAAAGTAAAAAATCCGAGCTGCCAATAAATCCCTATAATTCTATCAAGTTATAGAGATTTATTGATTTTAATCAACTGTTCAGGATATCTAGGACACTTTCAAGTTCCAGACGTATTTCTTTTAGTGTTGCGATAGACGCCGATCCATTTTTTTCAGCAGATCTATCTTTCAAATGTTGTATAGCCCCCTGAATAGTAAATTTTTTTTCGTGCAGGAGGCGTTTAATTGTCAAAATCAGCTCAACATCACTTTTCCGGTATAATCTTTGGCCTGAAGATGTTCTCTTGGGCCTTATCTTTGTAAATTGGGTTTCCCAGAACCTCAACACATACGTCGGAAGACCTGCAATGGCACTTACTTCCCCGATTTTGAAATATAGCTTATCAGGTATTTGAGATTCTAAAACCATTTGAAATAGTTTTTATCCTGGCTATAGCTGTAAATCAGAAAGATAAAATATAGTATTAATTTAGCCTATTGAAAAATATGCCCAAATGAGCATTCAGGTGATATGGTTTTTCAATAAGCTAAAATGTAAATATATAAGGATCATCTCACAAAGAGCTGGAGTGATCCTAAGGGGCCAAGGGGTCAAAGATTCAAGGGTTCAAGTGAAATACATCATAATTACAGAATGTTAAAAGTTTGAGAAAGTTGTACTGTTTGGTGACCTGAACATTCATTCAATCAGTAATATAAACATTAGCATTTTAACTTTAAACGACATTTATTAAATAACAATTGCATTAGAAACAGTGATTATGGCAGTGGGATTCGGGTAAAAACCCTCGACCCCTCGAATCCTCGAATCCTCGAATCCTATTCTCCAACTAATTTGGAGAAGAGCCTTATATAATTTCACCTGTTATAGCGGCAAACTTGCGTCAAATGCTTCTATGAGCCGGTCTGTAATGGTCTTATGTAAATAGCTGACCTCGTCATCTTCAAGAGTTTTTTTATCTGATCTATAGGTTACCCTTAAAGAGATGCTCTTTTTCTCTTGAGGAATTGGATCTTGTGTAAAAACGTCAAAAAGATGGATGTTTTCAACCAGCTCTTCCGCCATATTTTCAATCAGTTCCGGTATTGCACCCGATTCAATATCTTTATCAACAATAATTGTAATATCTCTGGGAATGGCCGGGAATTTTGGAATCGGTTTCGATTGCCTGTTTTCAGGTAAAAGTTTAATAAGGGTGTCTATACTTAGCTCAAAAAGATAAACATCTTGCTTAAGGCCAAAGTTACGAAGAGATTGAGGATGAAGCTCTCCAACAAGTCCTAAAAGTTCTTTGCCCGAAAAAACCTGTGCAGTATATCCAGGTCTAGTATAGACGCACAAATCATCAGGTAAACGGGTGAATCGTATATGATCGATACACAGACCCTTTAACAATCCTTCAACCACTCCTTTCAGGTCATAAAAATCGCAGGGTATCTCTTTTGCATACCACGAAGCATCAGACCGAGATCCTGTCCAGAGACCCGTCAACATCTCGATTTCTACAGGGAGATTTTCTTCACCTTTGTTTATATATATTTTTCCTGTCTCAAATAGTTTAAGATTCTTGACCTGTTTTGCAATGTTACGGTGTACGGTTTCAAGAAGGCCTGGAATCAAGGAAGTCCTCATGACTGCCTGATCTTCGCTCAAAGGGTTTAAAAGGTCAACCGTGTTCCTTCTATAATCGTCGGACGGCAACTTGAGGCGGTCACATGACAGCCTGTTTATAAAAGTGTAATTGATTGTTTCACAAAACCCGAAACCGGTCATAAGGTGCATAATCCGGTTTCTCGTATCAATCAATTTTACAGGGTTTCTTGCTTCCGCCGGCATGGCCGGGAAGGTTGTAGGGATGTTATTATAGCCTGAAAGACGCGCAACCTCTTCCATAAGGTCTTCCGGTCGCATAATATCCACTCTGAAAGAAGGCGGAACGACTTTCAAAGAATCCATATCAATTTTTTTGGCAGAAAATTCAATAGATTCCAGAAGATCTTTAATTTCATCTTGATTCAGGCCGGTCCCAAGGAGTCGATTTGTATCTTTAGTACTAAGGGTAATTGTTCTTGCAGGTACCTTTTTGGGATATTCATCAATAACTCCGTCGACCAATTTACCTCCACCAAGCTCTGCCATTAACCGGGCAGCTCTGTTCAATGCCGGTATAATACCTTCAGGGTCGACACCGCGCTCAAAGCGATGGGAAGCTTCCGTGTTTAAACCAAGTTTTTTGGAAGTTTTTCTGATGCTGACAGGGTTAAAATATGCGCTTTCAATAAGAACTTTTTTAGTACTTTCTTCAATCTCGGAATTAAGCCCACCCATGACCCCGCCAACGGCAATCGGTTTTTCGCCATCACATATCATGAGCATGTCCGAAGTAAGTTGTCTCTCTTTCAGGTCGAGGGTTGTAAATAATTCGCCTTCGTTTGCCCTGCGAACCACGATTCTGTTTTCTGCAAGACGGTCATAGTCAAATGCATGAAGCGGTTGACCGGTTTCCATCAACACAAAATTAGTAATATCTACGATGTTGTTAATCGGTTTCATTCCGACGGACATGAGACGATCGACAAGCCAGGAAGGAGACGGACCAACGGTAATACCGGTAAGAAGCCGGGCTGCATACCGCGGGCAGTGATCCGGATCTTCAATTGTTACAGAAGTAAAACCGGCAATATCATCTTTGGAAGTAGAAATGGATGTATCGGGATATTGTATGCTTGTTTTTTGAATACCCCCGATTTCCCGGGCAACACCGATTATACTAAGGCAGTCCGGCCTGTTTGGAGTAAGATCAACTTCAATAACAGAGTCCGAGAGTTCAAGGGCTTTTGTAACTTTTTCCCCAACAGGCAAAGACGATTTGAGAACCATTACACCACTTTTGTCTGTTCCCAGGTCCAACTCGCCTTCACTGCATATCATACCTTCTGATTCTATGCCCCGAATGATGCTATTTTCAAGGGTATACCCATCAGGGAATACTGTACCAGGCAGGGCTACAGGGGAAAGCATATCGTTTGAAATATTCGGAGCACCACAGACAACAGAAAGTATTCGACTTCCCACGTCAACCTTGCATAGCTTTAATTTGTCGGCATTCGGATGAGGATTGATTTGAGTAATCCTGCCGACAACAACATTATTCAGGTAGGCAAACCGCTCAGTTACCGATTCAACTTCAAGCCCGACCATGGTAAGAGCGTCAGCAAGACGATCTACCTCCATGTCAATGGATACATAATCTTTTAACCAGCTTAAACTGACCTTCATACTAAAACTGCCTTAAGAACCGTAAATCATTATCAAAATATTTCCTGATGTCATCAATACCATATTTTAACATGGCGATACGTTCTACACCCATCCCGAAGGCAAATCCTGTGTAGCGGGCTGTATCGTATCCGATATTTTCAAATAATGCAGGATGCACCATTCCGGCACCAAGGACTTCGAGCCATCCTGTTTGTGAGCAAACCCTGCAACCTTTGCCTCTGCATATTACACACAAAATATCTACTTCAGCGCTAGGTTCGGTGAAAGGGAAGAAGCTGGGACGAAATCTGAGGCTTATCTGCTCATCAAACATCCTGTGGACAAATGTTGTAAGTATTCCTTTCAGATCACCGAAGGATACGTTTTCATCCACAAGAAGCCCTTCAACCTGATGAAACATTGGAGTGTGCGTCAGGTCGGAGTCGCATCGGTACACTTTGCCCGGTGCAATGATCCTCACCGGAGGCGTCTGCTTTTCCATTGTTCGAATCTGCACAGGAGAGGTATGGGTTCTAAGAACTATATTATCAGAGATATAGAATGTATCCTGCATGTCCCTTGCAGGATGATTCTTTGGGATATTTAAAGCCTCAAAATTATAATAATCTGTTTCAACCTCCGGCCCCTCAACAATGTCAAATCCCAAATTCGTAAAAATATCACATATAAGCCGGTTAATCTGTGTAATGGGATGCAAGGAGCCTGCAAGAACCATTCTTCCCGGCAAAGAAACGTCAATTCGATCTGTTGCATCAGCAGTTGCGGTTTCCAGACGATCTAAAGCATCTTTGAAGATTTTATCAAGAGTCTTCTTTGTTTCATTTGCCTTTTTCCCTGCTATGGGTCTTTCTTCCGGTGGAAGCTTTGATATATTTCTCAAAAACCGGGTAATAATTCCTTTCCGGCCCAGGTATCGGACGGAAAGTGCTCGAATGCTTTCCATGTCCGAAGCAGTTTCAAGCTCATTTAGAGCTTCCTGGTTAATTTGTTCTATTGTTTTTTCCACTTAAAACTATCTTTAAAAAAAGCTAAAATATTACACACTTTTAATGTAAGATGCAGGCATTATGATACACGACAAATAATTTTTTTAACCGAAGTGCTATATCTGCTGTGATGCCAGGTCGGCTATTTTTGAAAATCCGGAAGGGTCAGACACTGCCAGTTCGGCAAGAACTTTACGGTCTATCCTGACGTCGGCAAGCTTTAACCCGTGTATGAATTTGCTATATGACAAATTATTCATACGTGCAGCAGCGTTAATCCGGGCGATCCAGAGTCTCCGGAAATCCCGCTTGCGAGCCCTGCGGTCTCTATATGCGTACATGAGTGCTTTATCTACAGCATCTGCAGCAGTGCGGAATAACTTGCTGCGGCCTCCACGAAATCCTTTGGCCAATTTTAAAATCTTTTTTCGTCGTTTTCTTGCTTTAAAACCTCTTTTTACGCGCATTGCTTTTCTCCTAGCTCCTTGCTAACCGTTCGGGAGCAACAGTTTCAGCTCTTTTCTGTTCGATTTGTCAATGATCTGACGCTTCCTCAAGGACCGTTTTCGTTTGGTGGTTTTTTTTGTTAAAATATGACTTCCATGCGACTTTGAAAAAACGAATTTGCCGGAGCCTGTTTTTTTAAAACGTTTCGCTGCTGCTCGATTTGTCTTAATCTTTGGCATTTTTTCTCCTTTGTAAAAAATAGATGGCGCGGGCAACCAGCAATCACCAGCCCACGCCACTTTGAGACCTCGGTCTCTCTCTTTAATGACTATTTTCAGCTAATATGCAGAGCCGTGCACTATTTAGGGGACAAGACCATAACTAAGGTGCGGCCTTCGAATTTAGGGGATAGCTCCACCACCGCGATTTCGTCTGTTTCTTTTATTATTTTGTCGAGAATCTCCCTGCCTAGCCGGGAAAGCGTTATTTCACGGCCCCTGAAAATGACTGTTACCTTAACCTTGTCTTTGTTCCCGATAAATTTATTAATGTGACCAATCTTAACCTGCAGATCGTGCTCGCCCGTCTTTGGCCGTACCTTTATTTCCTTGAGTTGAAAGGTAGTTTGTTTCTTTTTTGCTTCCTGTCTCTTTTTATTCTGTTCGTATTTGTACCGGCCATAATCCATTATCTTGCAAACCGGAGGATCTGCATTGGGAGAAATCTCAACCAGGTCAAGACCATAATCAGCAGCATTTGCAAGAGCCCTGTATGTCGGGATAATGCCGATTTGGTTGCCGTCAGGATCAATCACCCTTACCTCTTTTGCCCTGATATTTTGATTCACTTTTGTTCTGTTTGAACCGGTTGTTCTATTTGTTCTTTTAGGTATTGCTATGCTTTCACCTCCTGCTTTATAGATATTAGCTGTTTTTTTCTAACCAATTTAAAAAGTGGCATATATATAACAACAGTAGGAAATGCAAGAAAAAAATGCAAGAAAAAAATAATACAGGCAATTACTGGCTAAGAGTATAGGTAGCTAAAAGGCTTTCTCGCCAGTAATCGTTTTCAGGATTTGAAAAAAATTCCTTAAATAGTTCCAGACTCTCATTTCTCAATATGTTCGAAACTATTGATATTCTTATATTTTTATATAGAGGGGAAAGTTTTGTTAGATCACAACTTGTCCCTCCCCCCATAACATCCTCATATGCATAAACGATTTCGCCAATGCCATTTAATAAAAGGGCTCCGTAACACATAAGACAAGGTTCTAATGTGCAAAAAAGAGTTATTTTTTCTCTTTCTATACCCTTTATTTTAGTAAGATGCCTTAATACCACCATTTCAGCATGGTCTATTTCATTTATAATTTTTCCTGTTGTATGAGTTCGCCTTCCGGAAACCAGGATCTTGTTTTGATATACCATTACACATCCTACGGGAAATTCACCTGCTGATAATGCTTTTCCTGCAAGTTCCAGGGCTTTCCCCATGAAATATTCATAATCCATGCTGTTTTAACACCTTAAAGCCGGATAAACCGGTTGGAGCGTAACCCCGATTCATCGGAGATTTATCGGGGATAAATTCCCACAAAGGCACAAAAGAAAACTGTTTGCTTAAATTCATCTTCGTGTCTTAGTGACAAAATACTTTACCATAAAAAAGCACAAATTTCGTTATTAAGAAACTAAAAACTGCTATCAAGCAGTTATTTGGTTGTCAGCCAATTCCAGCTTGACATAGACTGCTTAACTCGCCTATAGTTTGAGACCTTTGAAAAACGGCACTTTTTGCCCGATTTCTGCGTCAAGCTCAAATTTCAACCACAGGTCCGCCTGAGGCGGATCGCCTTCCTTGAACTCGAACAGATAAGCGCAGACTTCGAAAATCACCATTTTTCAAAGGCCTCAGTTTATCAAGTTTCTAGACCTTAAAAAAGGAGAATTCATATGAATCTTCGGATAATTGTTTCCTCCCTTTTAGTGTTCCTGTTTGCAGGCTCTGCCATGGCGGATGGAACACCTGGACGCCTTGTCGAGGTGAGCGGCAAGGCATGGACACAAGCCCCGGGAGCTGATGAGATTCGGGCTATAGCAGGAGCAGTACTGGTACCTGGGACAAAGATTAGGACAGGACCGGACGGAAAGGCGGAAGTGACCTTCGAAGATGGTTCTTTTCTAATAGTTCAGCGAAATTCCTCCATAGTACTTTCAGGTATCAAACGTCAAAAAGAAAAAAAAACATCCATCCTGATTTTTTTCGGCAGGGTTTGGAACAAGGTTTCGCGCGCGATTGGAGGCCAGGCCAGATACGAAGCCAACACCCCTATTGTTGTTTGTGGTGTACGCGGCACTGAGTTTGAAATTGCAGTTGGTGACGACGGTTCCGTGCGCGTTAGGGTTGATGAAGGCATGGTTGGTGTTACGGGTGACGGACGAGATGAAACAGTCAATCCAGGTCAAGAGATAGAAGCAGATTTAGACGGTGTTGGTAAAACTCAAAAGACTAAAGAAAAGACCGAATGGGAAGAATGGCAAAGACTCAAGAGTGAGCGATTAAAAAGCCAGGGCCGGAGTATTATGGATAACGTTAAAAGCAGAATCTTGGTACGCAAAGAAAAACTAGAAACTCTTAGAGCCAGGCAAAAAGAGATTGAAGCCAATCGTAAGCTTGCTTTAAAACGAGCGCATGATGGAGACCGGAGTGCCATTGAGGAAATCCGAAAATATAATGAAGAATTGGTTTCTATTGCAGATAAAATTGCCGATTTGGGTGATGCAGCAGGGTGCCAGTTTGGTCTTGTGGATCACTTTGCCGACCTTGCAATCGACCCTCGTTTTCAGATGATCGATGGGAAGTATGTTGAAGCCGAAGCAGCCAGCATGCGGCGTATAAAGGCAATGTTTGACAAGATGATCGCCGAAGGTACTGATATTTCCATGGAAGCAATGGACAAGATGTTGCGCGAAATGAGTGATGGCAAAAGAGGCAGCCTCAAGTTTAATAAGGGTTCCTCCAAAAAAGACCTCTTTGATAATTAGTGCCTGAACGAAAAGTCATGCTCAGACCAAAGCCGGGTCCTCTGGCTCCAGATCTTTACTCTCTGCATATACTATCATCACAAATGCAGCTCCCATCTATTTCAAAAGCATAGATGATTCTCGATTCCATTTCAGCCCGCCTGGCTGGGATTTCATCAAAACGCATGTCTGCAACTCGTTCAAGAAGCTGCGCCCTGGAAGGTATCGATTCAAGACCACTTGAAATGACCTTATTCGTTAAGCCGTCAAGAATATCTGCATCTTCACCGTTTGTTACAACGGCAATTGGAACCTGATAAGGCGCGACAAGTCTCGATGTTGCCAGAACAGGCCGATGCCTGGTTACGAGGGAACCTGGGCCGTATTTTATTATCATACAGATTTTAGCTGACAGTATAATTATAAAATCAATTTTTACTATAGCTTTGTTATTTCCAGCACTTATATGAAGTTCATAGCGCGGGTTGACTTCACTTTTATTATAACCTTTCTTTTCTACAAGCAGCCTTGCCAGTTTTTGCCTGTACCGCTCGTCGTGGGTATCTTCTATTGTTTCCCCGGTTATAAAATCGACAAGTTCGCCAAGTATCAGGTGGTGTCCGTTCATTTAAGCAAATTTCTCTTTACATATATAATCGGCTTTGAAATAATACGATTTTTTTTATTTTATAAACCAACAAACACAAAAAAGAAAGATTTTTTACAAATCATGTCCATTCGAGAAGAGTTTGAAAAACGGGAAAAAAACTTTATGTCGCCATTTGGATGTTTAAGCGCCGACACAAAGGGCCGCGACAGAGAAGAAAAACCCTGTCCTGTTCGAAGCGCCTTTCAAATGGATAAAGATAGAATTGTTTATTCATACGCTTTCAGGCGGTTAAAGCATAAGACCCAGGTTTTTCTATCACCTCTTGGTGACGAATACAGAACCCGCCTTACCCATACCCTTGAGGTTGCTCAAATTGCAAGGACAATAGCCCGTGCAATGTTTTTAAATGAAGACCTTGCTGAAGCTATTGCCCTGGGTCATGATATCGGACATACGCCCTTCGGCCATGGCGGTGAGGCCGCTCTTAAAGAAATATTTTCCCAGGGGTTTTCACACAACGAGCAAAGCCTCCGTGTTGTCGAAGTGCTGGAAAATAACGGGATGGGGCTCAATCTCACATATGAGGTTCGGGATGGAATTTTAAAGCACTCCAAAGGTTATGGTAAGATCATCCCGGATGACCCGGAAGAGCAGGCATGCACTGTTGAGGGCAGGATCGTGCGGGTTGCCGATATAATGGCCTATTTGAATCATGATCTGGATGATGCAATACGCAGCGGTGTTATCACCCAGAAGCAGGTGCCTGATTCATGTGTAAAAATTATCGGCCGGACCCATTCCGAGCGGGCAACTGCCATGATAAGGGATCTGATCTTTTCAAGCAGGGAACATGAGGGGGAACTTCAGCTGCGCATGAGTGATGAAGTATATTCTGCCATGACCACTTTGAGGCATTTTCTTTACGACAATGTTTACCGCTCACCCCGTGTACATAATGAATTTGTAAAGGCAAAGAAGATTCTGTCAGAGCTTTATTCCTATTTTACTGAAAATGAAACGATACTTCACAAAGAACTTAAAATGTTGAAGATGTCAGATTGCAATCACAAAAACCAGTCCAAAGAGCAGGTTGTTTGTGATATTATCGCCAGCATGACAGACAGATATGCCATGAACCTTTATTCTAAAATATTTTTCCCTTCCCCCCTTGTTTAGCGATTAGTTATGCGTCTGTCCTTTGAAAAAGCAATTGCTAAAATTGATACAGATGTTTTTTTAAGTCGATTAAACGCCATCTATGCCTCAATGGATCTTAAATACAGCGAAGCTGCCTACTATTATGGATTCAACTGTACAGGATGCGAAGACAACTGCTGCCTGACTCGCTTCTACCATTTTACCATCTCAGAATATCTTTATATCCTTGAAGGATTTGATAAACTCAATGCTGAAAAGCGAACCGGCATTAGAGCCAGGGCTCTGGAAGTAACCCGTAAGACGTTTGAAGCCGACGGAAAAGAGAAGCCGGTGCGGCTGATGTGCCCTTTGAATATTGACGGCAACTGCATACTCTACTCATATCGCCCGATGATATGCAGGCTGCACGGCATTCCCCACGAACTTCATAAACCCGGCCAAGATATAACCTATGGGTCTGGATGCGAAACCTTTTCAAAGCAGTTTGGCGAAAAAAGTTACTACAAATTTGACCGGACACCTTTTTATAAAGATATGGCCTCTTTGGAAAAAGAACTTAAACAGGCAGCCGGCATAACTTTGAAAATAAAAATGACGGTAGCGGATATGCTGATATAGATGCCGGTTTCTCAACCCATGCTTTTCAGCAGTTTTAAAGTCGAAAACCAGTTAAAAACAGTTAAAAACGGTTGAAGCCAGGAGCCTGGTGTGTTATTTTGCCAATGGGGAACTTGGAATGATAACAGTTTAAATTGTTAGAAATCGTGAGCAGGTCTTCATTTCGTGACGAAAAATTAGCAAAGAAAAATAAATTCAAGATTATTGATAGTAAATCATTACATCCCCAAATTTTTTTCAAATTCTTATGTTTAAATAAACGGGCGGATTTGTGGGCTTATATATCCCTTACGCCATAACTTAGGAGGCAGCATGAAATACTTTAATTTTTTTCTTTTAATAATGGTGGCAGTTTTGTTATCAAACATTTCCCACGCATCTGATGTCGATAATTACTCAAAAACCATAAAAATGTTTAAGAAATCTCCTGAGGCGAAAAAATTCTTTGATAATGCCTATGGCTTTGCTGTGTTTCCGACGATTGGTAAAGGGGGGGCTGTTATAGGCGGCGCTTTTGGGAAAGGTCAGGTATATCGTGGCAACAAGATTACCGGAAAAACCTCATTGGTTCATTTGTCGATTGGCTTTCAGTTAGGAGGCCAGGCATTTAGTGAAATTATTTTTTTTCAGGACAAACGGGCCTATAACGAGTTTGTTGACGGGGCCTTTGAGTTCGACGCAAAGGCATCGGCCGTTGCCATTACTGCCGGAGTGCAAGCGCAAGCCGGCACCACCGGTACAACTGCCGGCGCAAGCGCTGGGCCGGCGACCGGCAGACAGGCTAAGGCAAAGTACGTTAAAGGGATGGCAATATTTATACACGCCAGAGGCGGCTTTATGTATGAAGCAGCCGTTGGTGGTCAGAAGTTTAGCTTTGAACCATTATGATCAATACAGGTTAAAAGCATAGCTTTGCACGTACGGCAAAATCTCATAAGGCGAATTACCGCTTCAGAGGGCTATAGCGTTGGAATACAAGGAAATAATTTCTATTCTATCAATGGCAGGGGCGAAACAGTTTGAAATAGCTGTACATTAAAATCGCAATTTGACAAGTCCTTTATTTGTTGGAGTTCGTTAAGAGACCTTTGTTAAAGTAGCAACAACCTGAAACCTGAAGTTTTGAACCATACAAAACGTTAAAGCTCGTTTTTGGTCTCTTCTTCGAGTTTTTTGGCTTCGGATTCAGCGTCTTTAGCTTTGTTTTCAGCTTTGATAGCAAGCTGCTTTAGTTTTTCGGCTTCCGCTATGGCCTTATTTGATTCTTCCATCCGCCTTTTCATTTTAACCCGCAAACTTTTTCTTTTACGGCTTTTATACTTTACCTTTTGAATAAATTCGTCTGTTTCTCTTTTTATTTGATTCGCTTTTTTAAAAGCTTCTTCTGCTTTTTGTTTGGCTTCGTTCGCTTTTCTTTTCTCTATTTCCGCCCTTTCAATAGCTTCGGATTTCTCCAGGTCGGTTTGTTCTTTTTTTCGATTTTCCTCGATTTCAGGAGGCCTCTTTAGGGGTTGTTTTTGATAATGAAGCTTCTCCTCGATCTGGGTGCCTTCAGGTGGTTTACTATCGGTGATATGAACGACTCCATCTTCATCAGTCCAGGTGAATAGGGTTTGGGCGGATAAAATATGGCTTCCGCATAAGAGAAAGAGTGCAAAAATGAAGGTAAATCCTGTTTTCATAGTTACAATATTAATGAGGGTAATAAATCCGTATCATAATTAAACCGGTGTTCGAGTGGGGAATGCGGCTTTTGATTCATGCAAGTATGCTAAAAAAAGGATTGTATGTCAAGAACGTAGGATACATTATCACGATAACGTCAAAGTCGGTGCTAACTTGTTGATATTTGGGGTTTCTGGAATCCGCTAAATCCGAAATCCGAATATCGCCTGATCTTATAAAAATGGTCGAAACAAATTCTAAATTAAAATATCAAATGTCCAAAACATTTCAGTCAGTTATGCAATATCATCATAGCTTCGAATTTGTAAGATTTTAATTATGCATAAAACTTCTATTAATTCAAACAGTTAGGTGTTTAATTGGCGTGGCCGTGGATACATTATGTGGTTATCCTGGGTGTTTTTCAGAAACTTATTGAATTCATGAAGTTTTATTGATAAGGATTCAATAGATTTGCCTTTAAAACCTAATATTTTGAGCCCTTTGAAAAATGTCCCGCTAAAACGGGATTCAAGGTCAAGGAAGGCGATAATTTTAACCACAGGTCCGCCTGAGGCGGATCGAGGATTACAATTTGAACCTGACATCCCGCCAAAAGGCGGGAGGCAAAAGGGGGTGACTTATGAGTGTAAGAAAAGCAGACTTTGCCGGAAGCTGGTACCCTGCAAGTGCCGGTGAATGTGAAAGGGAAATAAAGAATTTTCTTTCAGAAAAGACAAAGGCCCCAACAATCGAAAAACCGGTTGGCGGAATTGTGCCACATGCGGGGTGGTATTTTTCAGGAAGTATTGCATGCAATGTTATCCATTACTTGAAAAGCAATGGCTCTCCTGATGTTTTTGCGGTTTTTGGAATGCATCTTCATCCAGATTCACCCTGCTATATTATGACAGAAGGGGCATGGGAAACACCATTCGGAGAAATCGAAATAGAAAAAGAGCTTGCAGATGAACTTGTTAACAGATTTCCATTTAACATCGAAACGCCTCAACACTTCACCCAGGATAACACCATTGAACTTCAACTGCCATTTATAAAATACTTTTTTAATGATGTTAAAATTGTTCCCATCGGTGTTCCCCCAGCGAAAACATCTCTTGAAATCGGAAAGGCTGCTGTCGAGATTTCAAGCAAGCTTGGCCTGAAAATCAAAGTCCTCGGCTCAACAGACCTTACTCATTATGGCTTCAACTACGGATTTATGCCTATGGGAACAGGTCAGGCAGCACTTGACTGGGTACAAAGCGAAAACGATCGTAAAGTTATTGATGCAATGATAGCTATGGAACCGGAAAATGTGATCACCGAAGCGCTGTCAAGCCAGAATGCCTGTTGTGCAGGCGCCGCCGCAACAGCAATTACTGCTGCAAAAGAGCTTGGGTCAGATCGTGCGGAATCGATAGCCTATGCTACCAGTTATGATAAAAGTCCGGGGGACAGTTTTGTGGGATATGTGGGGATTGTGTTTTAATTTGTATGAAATATTCAAGTTAGGCTTTTTATAAGCTCTTTCACTTTCTTTTGGATTTTGTCGCGCACTCCACGCATGAAATCCATCGTTTTGCCGGCAGGGTCAGGCAGATCCCAATCTTCCATGGTTACTCCAGGGACAAAAGGGCATTCTTCGCTGCATCCCATGGTGACTATTATTTCCGGTTGCACTTCGGAAATAACGGATTCAAGAGATCTGGTACCTCGAAATGCCATATCTATCCCTTTTTCTTCCATTGCCTCAACCATGGCCCGATTAATTTCAGGAGCCGGCCTGCTGCCTGCACATAAAACTTCTATCGTATAGCCGGCAAGGTACTGGGCAAATGCTGCGGCCATCTGACTACGACAGGTATTTTCTCTGCAGGCGAACAATATTTTTTTTCTGCCGAGAAACGGTTTTAAAAGGCTGTCCACAGCTTCTTTGACATCTTGATGGACTGCGAGGTGCTTTTTCATATCCCCACGGTTTTCAATGCCACGATACGTCAGGCTTCCCTCAAAACCGGCCCCCACCGCATCGAAAAAATATTTTAAGGTCAGATTCAAACCTTCAAAAAGATTTTTACCTCTAGTCGCACCAAGAGCAAGTATAAATCCCCGTCTCGTTTTCCGTCCCGGATCAGTCAGGTTCAATTTGTATTTCCTGGACCACAGGGTTTGGCTTCTGTCAATTAAAGCCTTTAACTGTGCGGTGGCGTTATAAAAATAAATCGGGGTGGCAGCTACGATAACATCGGCCTGACGGAGTAAAGAATATATTTCCAGACTCATATCGTCATCCTGTGTGATACAGAATCCCTTTTTTTCACAAAAGCCGCACCCTTTGCATGGAACGATATCTTTCTTGTGGACTTCGACAATATGTGTCCGAACACCTGATTTTTCAGCCTCATTCATAAAGGATGAAAGAAGAAAATCCGTGTTACCCCTTTCCCTCGGGCTTCCCTGTAATCCCAGTACCAGCATAAAAGTAATTCCTTATTTTACATGACACTTTGAGCATGTAGTTGGACCTGATTTTTTTATTATATTGATTGGAATAACCATTGAATTTGGATTTTAGAAGATAAAAACAATAATAAAAGCACACTTTCAGCGACTTAGGTCTTCCATCAGATTGTTGATCAGGTCTCGTAGCGGCGATTTCAATGTCCTCCACTTTAGTTTAAGCGCCTTTTCTTCATGCCATGTAAATTCAATGGCATCATATCTTTCCGGTATCAGGTTTTTCTTTTTTTCGCCGTATATTACTTCAGGATAATGCTCTATATACAGCATGCGGCTCGGATCAATGCTGAATTGGCTTGTAATACAGGTTGCAATATGGCCGGCGCAGCTTCTCACTGACATCTTACTTTCAGGAATATCCGAGACAATGACTATAATCGGCCTTAAATAGTCAAGTCCTTTCCCTTTGCCCTTTCGAAGGTCAAAAACCCGAAGTCTGCACTTTCCGCTTCCGAGTCGAAGCTGGCCGCCAAAACCTTCCCACGAAAAGATATCGTCATGTATAAGCATTGTTAATGTGTTAACGCACTATATATTCTTAAAAGCCTGTCTGGAAGTTCACGAACATCTGAAATAATGTTGTGATGAACATTTCCATATAGATCATCCAGCTTTGGGTCTCCGGCAAGATTAACCGTTATTGCATGAATATATATATTTTTTGAGCGTGCCTCTGATATTGCCTTGCGTGTATCTTTGATAGCATAATCCTGTTTATAGTCAACATCGTTAGGGAAGCCATCGCCCAGGATGATCATCAAGCGGACTTTGGAAGATACCTGGTCAAATTGACTGACTGCGTGTCGGATTGCTCCACCCATCCGCGTGCTTCGTTGCGGAGCCATGGCATTTATCCGCAACATGACCGGGTTATCCATATCTTCATCAAAGTCTTTTATCTTAAAATAGTCGACACCAAGGCGACCGGTTCCGGAAAAACCCGCAATGGCAAAGGCATCTCCCACAACTTCAAGCGCTTCGCAGAAAAGCACTATCGCTTCTTTTTCAACATCAAGGACGGATGCGCTGGAACCGAAAACCGTGTTTGAAGTTGATCGTGACAGATCCACGAGAAGTAAAACGGCAACATCTCTTTGTTCTTTTATTCGCTTGATATACAATCGATCAGAAGGCATTACGCCGGCCTTCTTATCCATGACAAAATCGAGAAGCGCCCTGTAGTCAAATTCGTCACCTTCCACCCATTGCCTTAATATAGTAAGACCTTCCGGTTTTAAAAGTTCAAATGCGTATTTAACATTCTTTACTAATCCATGATGCCGCTCAAGCACCTGGTGATAAAAATTGCTTTGGCAACCTGTGACGGATTTATCAAGAACTCTCACATGGTCATTAAGATAGTCTTGAATGTTGCAGTCCCACTCCTTGTACCAGGACGCTTTACCGGCATCAGAATCAGTTATGCTAAAATCGACGATTTGAGATGTTGAGTGCCCTATGATTTCCTGAATTTCCAAGCTTTGAAATTCCTTGAACCCGGTCATCTCCTTTATGTCGTCAGGAGATAAAACCCCATTGTTTGCTGCAAGGCGCTTTTTTATTTCCGATTTATAAACCTTATATCCTTTTGCTTCAAGCTTAACCTTGATACTTGCTGCGATCTGCTCAAAGCTTTTATTTGCCGAATATAACAGGTCGGGCCGAATTTGCCGGCCAAAGGGTATTTTTATCGGCCGGTAACAGCTTGTAAGTTTCTCTTTCCCCGAGTTCTTTATTAAAGCTTCCTCTATTTCGGGATAGGTACGAATAACCATCTCGGCGCTTGCCTCAACACTGCTGTCTTTATGTATCTTTTTTTCAAATCGATGAGCAACTTTTTTTATATACTCTTTTGTCCCATTATTTATGCCCAAATTATCATCCGCAAAACAGCCGAGAGCAATCTGCATATACATAGGATAGATCGGTTCAACAGATCTGTCTTCTTTTAAGATTCGCTGTGCCTCTTTTTGCAGCACCGGCATGAATTTCCTTACCAGTCCTGGATATCGGCTTGTGAGCATTATTCGAATGCGACCATGTTCGAATATAGTAAAAAGATCGGATGCAAGCTCTTTTGCAGGAAAAAGCAGAAAAAATCGCATAAGGTCAGATATTTGTTTCTTCGTAGTTTTACTTTTCTTACAGGAAAAAACCGGGGGGCATCTTTCAAGGACTTTCTCTAAATCAAAATCAAACGTATTAAACTCATAGAGACCTGATTCAAACCGGGCAAGACATTTATACAAGTTTATATTTTCTTCTTTTTTACTAAAAATATTTACTTCGTCCGGAAGATATATAGATTTTCCGTCGCAGCAGGCTCCAGGTTCTCTGCCACCATCTTGTTTAATTAATTTTGGCAGCATGGACAGCGGCCTTATTGGGATTACAAGACCTGTTCTTGCGCGAAGGTAACTGTTTATCCGTTGCCGGACCTGTGAAATTGGTACTGTTACCTGCAGGCTCTTGTATGTATCAACACCGAGTTTTGATTCAAGGGATAAAAACTTGATGCCAAGCTTTATGTTTTGTCGGTATTTTTTAAGGCCTGAAGATACAAAACCCTTTAAAGCTTTCCTGGAGAGAAGGTAGAGACCTTTGTCCATACCATCAAGGAATGGATCAACCAGGCGGGTATCTTCACGAATCACACGGCATAACTCTTTTATCTGCCAGGGGCGCTTTGAAGAGTTAAAGGAAAGCACGGTTTTAGGAAGTACATGAGAAAAATGCTGGCACTGACCGTAGGTCAAATCCCTGGAAAAGGTGGTGCAAAGAAGCTCAAGATATTCTTCTGTCGATTTTATGTCTCCGTTTATTAATAACAAAGCCAGGGATTCAAGGGGAGTCTTTAAGGTATAAGTTCCTTTTTTATGCATAATGTCGGCAGCGCTCAGAAACATTTTTAAAATTTTGCTGTCCCCTTGTTTCAATACAGGCACCAGGTATACGGCCATTAGACGCCCTAAAGTCGGACCGACCTTCCCGGCTTCACGGACCAGATTACGATATTGCAGGAGCTGATCTGTATCGACATTTTCAATAAGCCTAACGTATCCTTTTGCAATGGCATAGCCGAAAGAAATTTCCAGAGACATGCCCCACAGTGTTTCGTTAACCAGCATCTTAACGCTTTCAGAAGAAACAGGGTTCTCTTTTTTTTTCAGACCTGACAAAACCGTATCTGCAAGATCAGGGTCAGCAACGGCAAGTATTTCTAAAGGGTTTTCCTTATTCATGAGAAAATAATTCTTTAGGAATGGAAACTTAAAAAATATCCTCGATAAGATCGTTCAACGTTTCCTGCAGCCTTTCATCATCTGTAAGCGGGAGGCATATTGCTGTTTTGCATGCTTCATGAATCTGGATGCCCCTTGTGATCAACTGGGCGGCATAAATTAATAGACGGGTACTGGCCCCTTCCGTTAAACCGTGCTCCCTGATATTCCTTATTTTGCCTGCAAGAATAACCAGCCTAAGAGCTGTTTCCATATCAATCTCTCCTTCATGGGAAACGATTTGGGCCTCCTTTTCGGCTTCAGGGTAATTAAATTCAAGGGAAATAAAGCGCTGGCGCGTACTTTGCTTTAAATCCTTCAGAACAGATTGATACCCCGGATTATAGGATATCACCATCATAAAATCCTTATGGGCACGTATTACCTCACCCTTTTTATCAATACTGAGAGTCCTTCGATTATCTGTCAAAGGGTGTATAACAACGGTTGTGTCTTTTCTAGCTTCTACTATCTCATCAAGATAGCATATGGCGCCCATACGTACTGCGCTTGTCAATGGACCATCGACCCATAGTGTTTCATCCTTTTTCAGAAGATAACGGCCTATCAAATCAGATGCAAACAGGTCTTCGTGGCATGCAACTGTGATAAGAGGACGCTTTAAGCGATACGCCATAAATTCAACAAATCTCGTTTTCCCGCAGCCGGTCGGACCTTTCATCATAACTGGTAGTTTTGCATCATAAGCCGCTTCAAACATGTTTACCTCATCTTTTGCCTGGAGATAATACGGCTCACTTTCTATCAAAGGGCGGTCTGCATCTATCTTGTCTTCGTGTGTCATGGGATTGCTAACCTCCGGTTAAAAATTTCGTCCGCCTTGAACTATGCCAGATAAGCGGAGACTTCGAAATTGAACATTTTTCAAAGGTCTCAATTTGTTGCTGTATGTTTTAACCTTGCATTGACACGGCAAATGTAATACTTATGTTTGCCGGTAATAATAAATGGATCATCTCCCAAAGAGTTGGTCGATTGATCAGGGTTCAAGGATCCTCTTCTCCAACTAATTTGGAGAAGAGCCTAATAAATTAAAGGAATATATACATAATACCGATGATAAACAACAGCAATATGATACACCACCTCAACTTTGAAAATAAAGAGATCATTCTTCTTGGAACCGCCCATGTTTCAAAAGAGAGTGCCCAGCTTGTAAAACAAGTTATTGAGGATGAAAAGCCTGATACAGTCTGTGTAGAACTTTGTGAATCCAGATACCAGTCCATCCGCCAGAAGGATATGTGGCAGGATACGGATATTATTAAGGTAATCAGAGAGAAAAAATCTTTTCTGCTTCTTACAAATCTCCTTCTGGCATCATTTCAAAAACGGATTGCTAAAAAATTGAATATTAAACCCGGCCAGGAAATGATTCAAGCCATTGAGACCGGGGAAGCTGTTGGAGCCGAAATACATCTTGCAGATCGGGACATACGGACAACCCTTTCAAGGACATGGCGCATCATGGGTCTTTGGGGCAAGCTTAAATTATTGTTCCAACTTATATTGTCCATAGGAGAAGTTGAGGAAATAACCGAGGAGGATATTGAAAAAATAAAGCAACAAGATGTGCTTGAAACTCTCCTGGCTGATGTTGGAAAATCACTTCCTGTATTAAAAGATATCCTGATAGATGAGCGGGACCAATATCTTGCTCATAAAATCAGAACAGCTCCGGGTAATAAAATCATAGCTGTTGTCGGTGCAGGACACGTGCCCGGCATCAAACAGTACTGGAATGCTGATGCTGATATAAAAACCCTTGAGCAACTGCCGCCAAAGGGTAAAATTTCCGGTCTTTTAAAATGGATTATCCCTTCGGCTATACTGGTGCTGCTGATTTCAGGTTTTTTTTACGGCGGCGCGGATACAGGAAAAAACATGATCCTATGGTGGATACTGGCAAACGGTCTGCTGGCAGGTATCGGTGCTGTTATCGCATTTGCACATCCTTTGACCATTTTATCTTCAGTTCTGGCAGCCCCATTAACATCACTAAATCCCATGATTGCCGCCGGATGGGTCTCCGGACTGGTAGAGGCCTTTTCACGAAAACCAAAAGTAAAGGATTTGGAAAACCTTCCCGAAGACATACTCTCCATAAGGGGGTTCTGGAAAAATAAGGTGACACGGATTCTGCTGGTTGTAGTATTTACCAACATGGGCAGTGCCATAGGTACATTTGTCGCCATTCCCTTGATGCTGAAAGTGTTGTAAAGGACCAGATTCATGGGACCGACATTTAAGGCTCATCTTAAGATTTATATTGCTGTTACGTTTATGCTCTCTTTAGCAGGTTGCGGAGGCAATACTGCCCTTACACCGGCTTCAAAACCATACGTTTCGGCCAAGATTCTTTCCTCCGTGCGTTTTACCGTTCAGGTCGGAGCATTCTCAAATATAGACAATGCACTGCGGCTGACCGATACCTTGCAACATCAGGGACTCAATGCCTACCACTTTGTTCATAAATCGGGTCTGTACAAGGTTCGTTTTGGGAATTTCCCATCAAAAGATTCCGCTCATAAAAAAGCTGAAAGCTTAAAGACCAGAGGAATTATTGATGAATTCTATATAGTCAGCCCACAGTACCAGTATGGCGAATCCCAGCTTAGAATCTCAATCGTAAAAACAGCTAAAAGTTTTATCGGTGTTCCGTATAGATGGGGCGGATCTTCTTACAAAAAAGGGTTTGATTGCAGCGGTTTGACCATGGCTGTTTACCGGTTGAACGGTCTGAATCTCCCCCGATCGTCAAGAGAACAATGGAAAACAGGGAAACCGGTAAAGCGCCGTCAATTATTAAAAGGGGATCTGGTTTTCTTCGCAACATCCGGAGGGAGAAAAATCTCCCATGTGGGCATATATACAGGTAATAATAAATTCATCCATGCATCCGGCAGTGGCAGGGAAATCCGCACAGCTTCCCTTTTGAGCAAATATTATAAAACCAGGTATGTCGGAGCAAGAACATATATATAGGGTTTTAAAAAATCTTATTCTCCTTTAATTTTGTGGTAATATTTTAACAACAGTCCTTTCTCTTTTTTTTCCGTTTTTAACAGCATGTTCAATCTTGATTGTCTTGAGCCGTCTCTGGGCAAACAGGTTGATACATTCAGGATAAAGTTCCCATTCCAGTTTTAAACCCTTTTCTTTGATAGACTCAAGCGTATCATCATCGTAGATCTGAAATACCCTCTGGCCAATAATCGGCCCTGTATCTTCTCCATAATCGATAAAATGAACTGTACAGCCGCCGGCTTTGCATCCATACCGGAAGGTATCGCCATATCCGTCACAACCAGGAAACGCAGGAAGGATTGCCGGATGTATATTCATTATGCGTGGATTATCGGGATCTGTATTCACTCTGTCTATAAAATACGGGGTTAAATTTCTCATAAAACCGGCCAGTACGAGAAGATCAAAAGGATAAGGTTTCATCTTATCGAGAAGCTCTTTTTCTGCAATGGCCCGTGTCGTTATAAATGTTTTTGCTTTTTCTAAATCCCCTTTCTTTATCAAAAGAGATTGCTTGGGCAACAAATCGCTCAAGTCAAAATCGTCAGGCAGCATGGCTTCTTCCGGTCTTTTTTTAAACCCCCTTATAATCGATGCATAATCCACAACAAATGTCGGAATCTTATACCTTCGACCCCTTTCAAGGCCCTGTGCATCTTGATTGTCCGATCCTATAAATACAATTTTTCCATCTATTTTTCCAGATTCACATGAATCGATTATGGCCTGCAGGTTTGTCCCGCTCCCTGAGATAAGTGCCCCTATTCGAATTATTTTGCCCATTTGAAACTCCGCAGCATTATAATAAAGATAATAATTATGGTTCTTCTCCAATTTAGTTGGAGAAGAGGGTCCAAGGATTCCAGGGTTTGTTTTCTAAAGACTTTATAAACGCTTTTAACATTCTTTCGATTTCAGCTATGTCTTTGTTCAGTGTACCCAATTAACCTTTTTCAATTAAATCTAAATCCCCTGCTAATAATATCTCAAGTTTCCAATTCGCAAACAGAACCATAAGATATGTAAAGCATCCTAATGTAATCCATGGTTGTCTTTCTTCCATATCCTTTAGCTATATTTGAAGGAATAGAAACAACCGATCTTCTTATCTCTAAACAGAGTCCGTATGACTTTTGCCAGGCTTTCAACTAAGTGTAATTCTTTAGCATTTTTATCCGCCTGTTTTATGGCGGATCACTCGAACCCTTGAATCCTTGCTTGCCGGGCGTAGCCGAAGGCGAAGCCTGGACCCCTTGTACCCTTTGGGATAACGCCTGTTCAATTTGAGATAACCCATTTGTTTTGCCTTAATTAACTACAGCTAATCGGGAGATGATCCGAATTATTTTAGCATAATGAAATGATAAGCAAACTTGGCCTAAAAATCAAATATATAATAGTATTTGCTGCTGATTACCGGCCTTTTTTAACAAGGTTGACAATATGAGCATGCATCATTATAATTTAAAAGATTAACAATATTAAATAAGATGAATTCGTAAAAAGTGGTTTTTTGTCTTTTTACGAAACCATCAAATAAAGAAAGGATAAAGAAACATGGCAGATGGAGTAATGGAAATTGAAGACAGCAGTTTTGACAGCGAGGTATTACAGTCGGAAAAACCTGTGCTGGTAGATTTTTGGGCGCCGTGGTGCGGCCCATGCAAGGCCATTGGACCTGTGGTTGAAGAGCTTGCAGGTGATTTCGGTGATAAAATAAAATTTACCAAATGCAATGTTGATAATAATCCTGTCACGCCTGGGAAATATGGAATCAAAGCAATACCGACCCTTATCCTGTTTAAAGAGGGAAACATTGTAGAGCAGATTACCGGAATGGTTGCCAAATCAAAACTCGAAGAAGCAATAAGCAGCATTCTTTAGTATATGAGACTTTTGCAAAATGTTCAATTTTGGCATAATTCAAGGAAAGCGATCCGCCTGAGGCGAATTAACCACAGTAATATATTGAATATTTCGAAAGGGAGTGTTTTGCAAAGGTCTCTTAGTATAATCGGCGGTGGATCCGGCAGGTCTGTCGCTGGTTTTTTTCAGTATTTTCCCGGATTAAATGTTATCCATAGAGCATTATTCAAAATAAAAATGAAACGCCTCGTAATCGTTTGTATAATTCTTATGGTTGCATGCTCGGGTTGTACTTGGTTCAAAACCAAGGACATGCAATCGGCGCAAGAGCTTGCCTTTGACGGCATGGATGAATTCAACAAGAGAAACTATAAAAGCGCAATAGAATCTTTTGAAAAGTTAAAGGATTGGTATCCTTTCAGTAAATATGCTATCCTTGCCGAGCTTAAAATCGCCGATTCGCATTATCACCTCAAAGAGTATGAAGATGCTATTTTCGCTTATGAAGAGTTTGAAAATCTACACCCTCGAAATGAGGCTATTCCTTATGTTGTCTATCAGATCGGACTTTGCTATTTCGAACAAGTCGATACAATAGACCGCGACCAGACCTCAGCCCGAAAGGCAATCGCAACATTCAAAAGGCTTAATAATAAGTTCCCTGATAATGAAAACGCAGGTAAAGCTGAAGAACATATCAATAAATGCATGAAAATCCTTGTAGGGAATGAATTCTATGTCGGGCTTTTTTACTACAAGAGCAAGCATTACAAGGCGGCCTTAAACCGTTTTAAAGCCGTCCTTTCCAGATATCCCGATGTTGGAGTTCACCGTGATGCTCTTTTATACATTGCCTTGTGTAAAGACTCCCTGGCAAAACAAAACGAAAAAGCGCAAAATAAATAGGTCATATGAGTTAAGAATAAAAGCTAAGTTTATGCATACGGGTCTGAAAAAATGCTTTACACATGTTTGATTTTAATGTATTAGCGCACATTCACATTTAGGTTCATTAAAGTTTTAAGGAGAAGTGATAATGTCTAAAATTTGCGAAATATGCGGGAAAAAACCTCTTGTAGGAAATAATATAAGTCACGCCCACAATGTAACTAAGAGGCGTTTTAACCCAAACCTTCAAAGAGTCAAAGCTGTTTTAAACGGAAGGACAAAAAAGATTGTTGTCTGTACCAGTTGCATAAAATCAGGCAATGTTATCAAAGCACCCTAACCGATGCGCTTTACATCCATAACTTGCTTAACCTTTTTAATGGATAACAAAATTCTGTTTAAATGTTCGGTGTCTTCAACATCTATCGTAAAATAACTTTCAACCATTTTATTTTCATCGGTTGCTGTCTGTGCACTGATGATATTAGCTTCATGTTTACTGATATTCCCAACAACATCTGATAGTAATCCCATTCTGTCATAAGAACGAATTCTGATTTTTACAGGATACTTCTCCGCAATTTCTTCATTCCATTCTACGTCGATTTGCCTTTCAGGGTTCATATTCAGGGCATTTATACAATTTGCCCGGTGAACGGTAACGCCGTACCCCCTGGTAATATAACCTGTTATGGGATCTCCTGGAACCGGTTGACAGCACTTGCCGAACTTAATGAGGATGTCGTCTACACCCTTTACAATTACACCTCCTTTTGCTTTCTTTTTTTTAACGCGGCCTATTATCTTGTAAAAAATAGATTCACGTTCTTCCTTGCCTTCAGGTTGTGGAGCGATTTTCCGCACAACTTGCAGTGGTGTTATCTTGCCGTAGCCAATATTAGCAATCAAGTCATCGACGGTCTTGAACCCAAAATGCTCAGCTACTTTCTCCATCTCTTCTGATTTTAGCAGTGCATTAAAATTAAGACGGTATTTGCGAAATGCTTTTTCACACATCTCACGACCCAGGCTTAAGCTTCGATCTTTTTCCTGAGTCTTAATCCACTGCCTGATTCTTGAACGGGCTTTAACAGTCTTGACAAACTTTAGCCAATCCTTGCTCGGATGATGATTTTTTGATGTGATGACTTCGGCTACATCACCGGTTTTTAATTCATATTGTAGAGAAACCATACGCCCGTTCACTTTTGCCCCACTGCACTGGTTTCCGACTTCTGAATGTATCGAATATGCAAAATCTACAGGTGTGGCACCTTTTGGCAGGGATTTTACCTCCCCTCTAGGAGTAAAAATATAGACTTCATCCGGAAAGAGATCAATGCGGACACTTTCTAAAAACTCACCAGGATCGCGATAACTTTCCTGGTTTTCAACCAGATTCTGAATCCAGGCATATGTTTTACTTACATTTTCATCGATGCGCTTACCTTCCTTATACCCCCAGTGTGCGGCAATACCGGATTTTGCCACCTTATCCATCTCCCGGGTTCGTATCTGTATTTCTATCCGCTCTCCAAACGGCCCGATAACCGTTGTATGTAGAGCTTGGTACATGTTAGGTTTAGGACGCCCGATATAGTCCTTGAATTTTATATCGATAGGTTTCCACAGGGCATGAATAAGCCCCAATGCTTCATAGCACTGGGGAATTGTATCAAGTATTATCCTGAAGGCAATGATATCGTAAACATCATCAAATGCGAGATTCTGGTTGACCATTTTATTGTATATGCTGTAATAATGCTTGTTTCTTCCCAGAACTTCGCAGTTAATATTGGCCTCATCCATCTTTTTTATTATGTAATTTTTTACAGTTTCAATATATTGCTCACGTTCCTTCTGATCCTTACTAACAAGACTTGTTATTTTAGAATAATCCTCGGGTAGAAGAAACTTAAAGGATGTATCCTCAAGTTCCTTTTTTATCCAGTAAATACCGAGACGGTCCGCAATAGGTGCATAAATATCAAGGGTTTCCTGAGCAATTATTATCTTTTTCTGTTCTTTTTTATGAAACTGCAAAGTTCTCATGTTATGCAGTCTGTCAGCCAGTTTAATAAGTATGACCCTGATATCATCAGCCATTGCAAGGATCATCTTCCGGATATTCTCTGCCTGGCGTGCCTGTGAACTTCGAAAGGGAAGTTTGCTCAGTTTTGTAACCCCGGATACTATATGCTGGATCTCCGGACCGAACATTTCCTCTATACCTTCAGGGGTTGCACTGGTATCTTCAATCACATCATGTAAGATTGCGGCAGCAACGCTCACAGCATCAAGATTCATATCGGCAAGAATGCCCGCAACTTCAAGGGGGTGAGAAAGGTAAGGCTCGCCGGACAGCCTGAGCTGTCCTTCGTGAACCCTTGCAGAGTAAATATATGCTTTGTCTATGATATCCAGGTCTGCATCCGGATTGTTCTCGGAAATCTTGTCAATTATGTCGCTAATACGGATCATTTTTTAATACGCCTTGGCAAAAACCACACGCCCTTTGCATTCTTTTCCGCAGTATATACATTTCCCGGTTCCGGAATCGTCTTCAAAGGGTATGCATCGGATTGTAACACTAAGGTCTTGTTTTATTTCCGACTCACACTCATCCGACCCACACCAGAAAGATTTAGCAAATCCGCCATGAAGCTCAGGTTTTTCCTGGTTTACCGGTGTGAAAAATTCCTGGAACTCTTTTTTATCATCTATAATTATAGTGTGTTCTTCCTTAAATGACAAGGCCTTATCAAAAAGAGACTTTTGTATATCATCTAAAATACTTGTTATTTCTCCTATAAAGCGGTCCTTTTTTATTGACACTTTTTCTTTATGTCCCTTATCTCTCCTCCCGACAAATACAGAATTTTCAGCGATATCCCTTGGGCCTATCTCAACTCTAAGCGGTATTCCTTTTTTAATCCAGTCCCATCCTCTTGCACCACCAATATCCCGCTCGTCTATTTCAACGTCAATTCCACGATGATGGTATTGTATATCTTTAAGCTCTTTTGACATCTTTTCTATATACTCCATCACCTTAGGCCTGTCTTCGTCTTTTCTGATAATCGGTAAAAGTACCACATGTGAAGATGCTATTTTAGGAGGGAGTATGATTCCGTCATCGTCGCCATGGGTCATAACTATCCCTCCGATCATACGGGTGGATGCCCCCCATGAGGTTGTCCATGCATATTCTTCTGTTTCATGAGCCGAATGAAAGCGGATATCGGACGCCCTTGCAAAATTCTGTCCCAGAAAATGCGATGTACCCGCCTGAAGGGCTTTTCTGTCCTGCATCATTGCTTCAATACACAAGGTGTCCACAGCCCCGGGAAATCTTTCAGAGGCCGTTTTTCTTCCTCTGATCACAGGCATTGCCAGGTACTCCTCTACAAGCTTTGTATAAACATCGAGCATCATTTGAGTACGTTCTAAGGCTTCTTCTTTTGAGACGTGTGCTGTATGCCCCTCCTGCCATAGAAATTCACTGGTTCTCAAAAATATGCGGGTTCGCATCTCCCATCTTACCACATTCGCCCACTGATTGATCAGGATGGGAAGATCGCGATAACTGCTGACCCACTTTGAAAATGAATCGCCGATAATAGTTTCAGAAGTGGGTCGGACAACAAGGGGCTCTGTCAGCGGCCCTGCGGGCACAAGACCGCCACCTGCCCCTTTTTCGAGTCTGTGATGCGTCACAACAGCACACTCCTTTGCAAAACCCTCTACATGCTCAGCTTCTTTCTCAAGGAAACTAAGTGGAATAAACAAAGGAAAATATGCATTTTTCACCCCTGTTGCTTTAAACAGATCATTCAGAACATGCATTATATTTTCCCATAGGGAATACCCCCAGGGTTTAATTACCATACAGCCTCTTACCGGCGATTTTTCCGCCATATCCGAAGCCTTGATTACCTGCTGATACCATTCCGGATAATCTTCAACCCGTGTAGGTGTAATTGCCGTTTTTACCTTATTCACCATAATAATCCTTTCTTATGAGCCAATTTCAAAACGTCCCCTTTTGAAACTGGCTCTTATTTTAACTCCTTTTCATATTTTTCAACTTCTTCCAAAAGAACCTCAACCAGCTTTCTCTCGGGGAATTTCTTTATAACCTTTCCTTTCTTAAAGAGTATCCCTGTACCATCTCCGCCGGCAATTCCGAAATCCGCCTCTTTTGCTTCCCCGGGCCCGTTTACGATACAACCCATTATTGCGAGCTTGACCGGTGTTGCTTTAAACAAAAGAGCCTTTTCAATGCTCTCAACAATGCCAAACAGGTCAATATTACATCTGCCGCAGGTGGGGCAAGAGACGATTTCAGGCCCATATCTGCGAATATCAAGTGCTCTTAGAATTTCATACCCTGTCCTAACCTCTTCAACAGGGTCCCTGGTCAAAGAGACACGTATAGTATCACCTATACCTTCGGCAAGGAGCATACCTATACCCAGGGAAGATTTAACAATACCCGAATAGAGTCCCCCTGCTTCCGTTACACCTACATGAAGGGGAAGGTCTGTCTGCTCAGAGAGAAGCCTGTATGCTTCAACTGTCCTATAAACGTCCGAAGCTTTTAATGAAACCTTTAAGTCAGGAAAATCGAAAGATCTTAATAATTCTATATGTCGAATTGCGCTTTCCACCATCGCTTCTGCAGATGGGCCTTTATATTTTTTAAGTAAATCTTTTTCAAGGGATCCTGAATTTACTCCGATACGAATGGGGATATTAAACTCTTTTGCGCAGTCGACAACGGCTTTTACTTTTTTTGTACTGCCGATATTCCCCGGGTTTATCCGCAGACCGTCTGCACCTGCCCTTGCCGAGGCTGTGGCCAAACGGTAATCAAAATGTATATCCGCAATAATAGGAATAGATATTTTTTCCTTTATCGAAGAAATCGCTTCAGCAGCCTCCATATCAGGCACGGCCACTCTCACTATTTCACAACCGGCAGCTTCCAAACGCTGTATCTGTGCAACAGTAGCCTGGATATCCTGGGTAAAGGTATTTGTCATGGACTGAACAGTAACAGGCGCCATACCACCGACTTTTACTTTACCGACCATAACGGGCCTAGTTATTTTTCGGTTTATTGCAAAGGGCATATGCTTTTATACTGCATATTTGCTGGAAAAACAATTACAAAAAATATGGCTTGAATAAAGAAAATTCCTCTGATAACAATTTTTACATTCAAAGTTATAATTTGAAACAGATTGGCCACAGACGCACACAGACTGACACAGACAGAAAAAACACCAGTGAAATATCTTGTATTTCACCGAACAGATCTTTTCCCCGGCCGACTATAGCCGGCGAAAACTCGTGTGCCTGGGGGCAGGAAAAATCTATGCTGGGAAATACGCCAGGCATTTTACAGCCTGTTCGTGTGGGTCGGTGTGGGTCAGTGGCTAATCTCTATCTCCGGTTCCGGCTTGGTCGGGTAAGTGAGGAAAATAATGAGTCTTGGACAAGGCAATCATTTTGCCAAAAAACACAAGGGTAACATAGAACTTGATCCTGCAGTTAAAGAAGAAGTTTTAAAACGTTCAAAGGAAGGGAAGCTTCCCTGCGCTGTTGCATTTGAGATTGTAAAAGACCTGGGTGTTACCGCAGGTGAAGTCGGAAAAACGGTTGATCTTTTAAATTTTCGACTGATGAAATGCCAGCTCGGGTTGTTCGGATATACACCGGAAAAAAAGATTATAAAACCGAAAGATACGGAAAATCAGGGTTTAAAAGATGCAATTAATAATGCACTTGTTAATGAGAGACTATCGTGCAAGAGTGCATGGAATATTGCATCCGACTTTAAAATTCGAAAGATGACAATAAGCAGCATTGCCGAAGGAATGGGGGTTAAGATAAAACCATGCCAGCTTGGAGCATTCTGATTAATTGTAATGTCCAATAATCTTATTGACACAAAAGAGAATCAATATTCTCCAATTTGATTTGACAACAGCTGTATTTTCAGTTTTAATGAATACAAATCATTTTGTTAAACCACCAGTAAACACAACGACATAACCCCAACTTTCTGTCAGAAACCTTTTCAGCCAACCCAATTCCGGACTTTCAAACCTGGTATGCGTTGAAATTCTCGCTCGTTGTTGGTTACTATCGTAAGGGCGGCCGCCTTAGCATGCGCTGCGATCCATAAATCGTTGTTGCCGATAGGCTTTCCTTTGGACTCCAGTGATGCACGGATGGCTCCATAAGTTTTTCCGGCATTCTCCGGCATTGGCAAAACAGGAACAAAGGTCTTGAACTCCTCGAGCAACTCAAAAACCTTCTTTCGCTGCTGACTTTTTTCGGCACCATACAGCAGTTCTCCCCACGTGATAACTGAAATCGCAGCATCACCAGGTTTAAGTTTTTTAAAACGAGCTAACACTTCCTCAGGCTTATGACGTTGAATGTAGATACAAATGTTGGTGTCCAACAGATAACGAGTGGGCATCACAATCCCTCGCGATGCTGTGGCGGCATATCTTGGCGGCCTTCAGCAAAAAAATCGTCAGGAAGGTTAGATAATAGCTCAAAAGCCCGAGACAATCCTTTGGCCGATTCCCGAAGCACAATTTCGTCACCACGGCGGAAAATTTCAAGCACCTTGCTCTTGACGGAGAATTCCTTTGGCAACCTGACCGCCTGACTATTTCCTGATTTAAAAACTCGAGTCGTCGTCACAACAGCCTCCTTTTTTTGGGCATGAGTTTGTCCCCTACTACGGAATCGTATAAAACGATTCTTTTTCTGTATACACATTTAAGTATATACTTATTGAAAAATACTGTCAATTTATTTCTATAATGAGCAGCAATTCTCGGTGAATCTCTTTTGTAGCTTCTTGTATTCAGCGCGAATTGCTGTATGATGAGCCTACACATATTGGAGTGGAGTCGGACCAAGCTGGATGCTCAATTACAAAATTACAAAAGGGTTCCCTATTTAAGAAAGATAAGACATTTTATTAAAAAGAAGAAAGGCAGGAGTCTCTGTACCCAGTAGCAGAGCAGAAAACTTGACTCACTTATGATCTGATTTTCCATTCAAAACCACCATGTATTATGCTTTGTCTATCCCTTAGTTCAGTCCGCAACCACGATTCTCCAATTTCATTTGACAACAGCAATGCTTTCAGTTTAAATGAATCTAACTCATTTTATTAAACCACCAGGAAACACAACAACATAACCCCAACCTTCTGAGGGAGACCATGAAAAGATGTTTCCAGAAGGTGCTGACGCAAAGCCTCCGAGGCCTCATTATGCCTTTTTGGAGGTTTTTGTGTTTTTGAAGGGGGTAATCCCATGGCTGAAGAACGAGCCAAACGAAAACTCACTGCAATTTTAAGTGCAGACGTCAAAGGTTACAGTCGTCTGATGGGAGATGATGAAGAGGCCACTGTCCGCACTATCAATGCATACCGTGAGGTGATGACAGGTCTTATCGAGGAGCAAAACGGCCGGGTCGTCGATGCGAAGGGCGACAATTTGCTCGCCCAGTTTCCCAGTGTGGTGGATGCAGTTCGATGCGCTGTAGAAATACAAAAGGAACTCAAGGTGAGGAATGACGAACTTCCTGAAAACAAGAGGATGGAATTTCGCATTGGGATCAATCTTGGGGATGTCATCGAGGAACGGGATACCATTTATGGAGACGGGGTAAATATCGCGGCTCGCTTGGAGGGTTTGGCGGAGGGCGGAGGGATCTGTATTTCCGGAACGGCTTTTGACCATATCGGAAAAAAACTGCCGGTTGGATATGAATATTTGGGCGAACAAACGGTCAAGAATATCGAGAAGCCAGTACGATCCTATAATGTACTGTTGGAGCCCGAATATGCTGGAGAGGTGATCGGAGAGGATAGGCCGAAGCCAAGACAATGGCGTTGGGCAGCCTTAGCCTCAGCGGTTGTGCTAATTGTGGTGGCTGGAGCTTTCGCTATCTGGAACTTCTACTTTCGCCCCCCTCCAATGGAGGTTGCCTCGGTAGAAAAGATGGCCTTTCCCCTGCCTGATAAACCCTCCATTGCTGTACTGCCCTTTGAAAACATGAGCGGAGACCCGAAGCAGGAGTATTTCAGCGATGGCATATCCGAGGAAATTATTACTGCCCTCTCCAAGACACCGAAAATGCTTGTGATTGCTCGTAACTCCACGTTTAGCTATAAAGGAAAAGCGGTGAAGGTTAACCAAGTCGCTGAGGAATTGGGTGTGCGGTACGTGCTTGAAGGAAGTGTTCGCAAAGCGGGAGAGCGGGTTAGAATAACAGCTCAGCTAATCGATGCTCTTACTGGGCACCATTTGTGGGCAGAAAGATACGATAAAGATTTGAAAGATATATTTGCCCTTCAAGATGATATCACGAAAAAGATTATCACAGCCATGCAGGTGAAGCTGACGATCGGGGAAAATGCCCGTTTGTTCGCAAGAGGCACCGAAAGTCTTGAAACCTATTTAAGGGTTTTGCAAGGGGTCGAACTTTATTGGCACTATAATAGCGAGGATAATTCTAAGGCCCGGCAGATCTTTGAGCAGGCCATTGAATTAGACCCATACTATGCAGTGGCATATACTCGCCTGGGTTGGACTCACTGGATCGATGTTTGGTTAAAGTCGACTAAATCTCCGCGCGACTCTATCATGCAGGCGTTTCAGTCGGCCAAAAAGGCCATCGCACTGGATGACTCCTTGCCCACCGCTTATGGCTTATTAGCCTCGGTCTATCTAATAAAACGGCAGCACGAGCGTGCCATTTCGGA
>DAOWEJ010000112.1 GCA_030638575.1 Deltaproteobacteria bacterium
AAAAGCATATAATGCATTTAAACGTGTGTTCGAGCATGATAAGGAAGTCGGCGACCCTTTTTCCTATTGGGCTTATTATATAAATGTAAATGCTCAATTATATGCCAAAAAAGGAGAGCAAAGATATAAGGAAATAGTCGATGGGGGTTTTTCTTATTTCCTGGATGCTGCCTCTGAGATAATTAAAAATAAAAAGGAAGAGCCAGAGGACATTAAAATAAAAATACATGAAAAGCAAGTATCCGAAGCATTGTCTATCATAAAGAAAAAAGAAGAAGACTTTAGTTCAGTGAAATCGCCTCTCAAAGAGAAAAATAAGAAGGATAAAGGGTTTCTTTTTAAATTAATCGAGATTTTAAACGATTTTAAACCTATTACAAAAAAAGATGAATATGAAAATGAATATACAAAGCTTGCCGAATATTTAGGAAAGTGGTTAGAGAAATTCTCTCAATATGGTTCTGAGTTTTCAGGGGATTTTAAAAGCTGGGTAAAAGATCAGGCAGATGTTAAGTTGGCCATATTGAATTTAGAAGAAATAAAGAAAAGTACTCCCAAAGATTCAAAAAATCAAGAGAATCAAGAGAAAAACAGGGCTTCTTTAAAGAACGTAATAATCCAATTTATATGCCCAATAGACGTATTGAAAAAGAAAGATCCAAAAAAGCTCAAAATATTGGGATTGTATAGGTATCTGGCAGAAGCATATTACATATCTGAGAAGTATAAAGAAGCTTTAAAAATTGCCAGGGAAGCTGTCAGGTTAGATCCCTATAATTGGGAAGTACGGGAACTTCTCGGGAGGATTTATTTTGCTTTAAACGATTATCAACAGGCAGTGAATGAATTTGAAATCAGCGCACGCCTTGAGGAACTTCCTCCTGCTGTGCTTATTGAGATTCTAAAGAAAATTGGAAAAGCATATGAAAAAAACGGGAAAATACTCCGAGACCCGGAGCAAAGAAAAAACGCTTTCAATAAAGCCGTCGAGTTTTTTGCTGACTCCCTGGTAATTTTAGAAGACAAATCTTATGGAAATAATGATGAAGAGAATGGCAGTCAATATATCGACCTCCTGGCAGAAATACATTTTTACCTGGGGACTTTCTATTGTGAACTTTTAAATTATGACAATGCCATTACTCATTTTAAAATTGCCCGGGAAATGGGTGATGACAAATTGAAAACCCTTTTGAACCTGGGCTGGACCTATTTTGAATGCGGAGACTTTAACGAAGCTGAACAAACATTTAAAGAAGCCGAACCAATCGCAGGCGTGACTTCAGCAGAGATAAAACTTGGTATTGCGTTTTCACTGGTCGAACGTTTTACAACGCTCAATGATGATATTTTATCCGGAGAACCGTTAAAAGCCCTGAAAGATGTTATGGAGTCTCAAGAAATTAAAAATCTCATCGACAATGTTGAAGACACCCAGGAAAAAGCCCGGCTGTCGGCCTTATATCACGAATGCCGGGGACGGTTTAATTTTAAACAAGAAAAGGATGACGTAGAAAAGGAACTTGAAACGTCCTTATCATACCGGGCAAATCCCCGGGTCTATTATTACCTTGCCGAATTGTATTGGGAAAAAGCCGGGGAAAGCAAAGACCCCTTGAAGAATCCCTACCTGGCAAAAACCCGCTCTGCATATTCACTCTGTATTAAAAATGACTTGCAGCGGAAATATAAAAATGAGGTGTCCGAATGTTTAGAGAAACTCAGTGCCTTTGAAAAACAACAAACAAAACCAAAGACTTAAAGTAGTTGTCATTAGTCATTAAGGACCCTGGAGATTTCATTTGCCTGTCCCCGTCCCCAAATCCGGGGAGACATTAATATGAAATTTCGGGATTCGAAATCAAAAGGTTGACAATTTTATTAATTTCATTCATAATAATTTATTATGAAAGAATCTCTATATGTTGAAACCTCTGTGGTAAGTTACTACACTTCAAAACCAAGCCGAGATATCATTGTTCTTGCACATCAAGAAATTACCCGCCAATGGTGGCCAAAAGCCATAAAGAATTTTGATATTTTTGTTTCTGAAATTGTCGTTAAAGAGGCAAGTATGGGTGATCAAGACGCTGCAAAAAGACGACTGGATGGTTTAAAGAATTTCCGCATCCTTGAGCTTACAGAAGAAGTGGAGAAAATAGCACAGGTTTATTTTGAAGAATTGAAACTTCCCCAAAGGGCTTTTGGAGACGCCGTTCACCTTGCTGTCGCTTGTGTACATCATATGGATTATCTAGTTACATGGAATTGTACTCATCTAGCTAATGCGCAAATAATTAAAAAACTGATGGATATAAATTCGTCTCACCACCTTAAAACATCCATCATTTGTACTCCGGAAGAATTAATGGAGGTGTCATATGACCTGGATTGACCCGATTGTCCAGGAAGTCAGGGAAGCACGTGAGGAATTGGCAAGACAAGCCAATTACGATTTACATACCTTTTTCCAAAATTTGCGAGAAAATGAAAAAAAACGAAAATCTAAAGTGGATTCAAAATATACTCCTGAAAACCAACAGGAAGGAATTCCGCAGCCCTGAGTGTAAAAAACTGACTGAAAATTTTTATGAAAAGCGGAGATAGGCGAAAAATCAGTCAACGATTGTTGACTGATTTAACACCAATTTTTGCCTGTTCACACTTTTCTAATTTCCACTAATATATTCTCTTACGAAAAAACAGAAGAGAAGTGAATGGGGCCTTTAACAAACGCACACACGCATCTTGAGTTGACAGACCTGGCTCATCTCTGCCCCACGGAACCCGTGAGTATTGTGTCCTGGATGGGCCGGTTAGCATGGAACCTGCGCAAACAGTCAAAAGCCCGGACCCAGGCCAGCATCGAGCGCGGCACAGCCGAACTCCAGGCTTGCGGCACAACGCACCTAGGGGACATTACCCGGACCTGGCTCAGTGTGGAACCGCTTATGGTCAGTGGTCTACATGGTGTGGTTTACCTGGAAGTGATGGGGCACAATAAAAATAAAGCCTTCAAGCGGTTAGAACAAGCTAAAATTGAAATACGCAAAGCGCGTCAATACCCTGGTTACGGGAGTATGCAGGTAGGGCTGTCGCTCCACGCCCCTTACTCTTGCCACCCCGACCTACTCCGGGTTGGGGCTGAATGGTGTCGAGCCGAAGGTGTGCCTTTATGCATTCACGCCGCCGAGTCAGCCGCTGAAACAAAATTTCTTCTCAGTGGTAAATTGCCATTGGTTAAAGGGCCGGTGGCATCCCTGGTAAAAAAGTTGCTCTCCTTGCCTGTTTCACCTGGTCTGCGGCCTATTCCTTACTTAGCCCGATTAGGTGTGTTGGCTGCTCGACCGCTGTTGGTCCACGCCGTACACGTAACCGGTGACGATATTGGTCTCATCGCTAACGCTGACTGTGCTGTAGTTCACTGCCCCCGTTCAAATGATCTGCTGTCCTGTGGCCGGATGCCTTTAGATAGTTACCTTGCCGCTGGCGTCCCGGTCTATATAGGCACTGACAGCCGTGCCAGCAGCCCCGACCTTGACGTACGCGCCGAAGCCGAGTTTGCTCAACGCTTACACGCGGGTCTGGTGGAATCGCAAAACATAACACATTTAATTCACCAGCCCTTTCGGCCAACATCAGAATGAGTCTAATAAAAAGTTTTTGCGGGGGTCCAGGGGGCAGTATTTTTCAAAAAGAGCCCCCTGGCCGCCGGAGGCATAGAACATAATACTTCTCAAGGTTGACCGGACGAAGTGCTTTAATGTTTTCTTGCCTGGCACCTTTTACTCCTTTTCCTGTTGCGGGTATCTTGACTAATTTGAAAAAACAAGGTAATATTAGAGAGATGATTAAGTATCAGGTTCACCTAATAGAAGCAGATGTGGTTCAATTCATGGAGAGCCAGGACACGCAAGGAGATTTATAAGCTATGGAAGCCGCAGAACTTATCGAAATAATAAGCCGGGGCGAAGACAGCAGGCACCAGTTTAAAGCAAATGTTACCAATGTTGATGCACTGGCCGCCGAAATTGTAGCTTTTAGTAATTCCAGGGGTGGTCAGATTATTATCGGTGTTACTGACGATGGGCAAATTGCCGGATTATCACGGGATGATATAAATAGGCTCAGTAATTTTATATCAAACGCAGCCAATCAACATGTGCGTCCGCCCAAAAACCCATATACCGAAAATGTTGCTTTACCTGATGGTTTGGTAATCGTTTTGGAAATCCCGGAAGGGATTAGCAAGCCTTATATGGATAATAAAGGCGCAATTTGGGTGAAGAGCGGTGCGGACAAGCGTAAAGTGACTTCACATGAAGAAATCCAGCGTATTTTCCAGGCTGCCGGTTTGATTCATGCCGATGAGGTACCCGCCAGGGGTATGACCTCAGATGATATTGACATGATGTAT
>DAOWEJ010000072.1 GCA_030638575.1 Deltaproteobacteria bacterium
AAAAAGTCTTTGAATAAGCGCCGGATGGCTAAGTAAAAAGGCTCATATACAAGGCGTAGTGGTTTTTCAGGGACGAGACTATACAAATAGTATGTCGAGTTCCTGAAAAACCGCTACAACGCAGTAGATGAGACTTTTTACTTAGCAATCAAGTTATAACTCAAATGTCATATCACATCCCACACCAAAACATTCAAAGCTGCCTTTCTTCTTAGCTATGATTTTACCACAGGTTTTAACGATTTTGTCCATTTCCCTGTCGGTCCTTTCCTGGTTTAGATGGAAAAGGCCCACTTTTTTAACCCCGGCTTCAAAAGCCAGATTTAGAACATCAGTATACACAGAGTGCCCCCAGTCTATAAAGGTTTTATATTCCTCCGGAGTGTACTCAGCATCATGAATAAGCAAATCCGCACCAAGGGAAAATTTGACATAGTCTTTATATGGAAGACCGCCTGGATGGATAAACCCGAGTTCGTTATCAGTTAAAAAAACAAAGGTCTTACCATCTTCAATAAACTTGTATCCGCTTCCGCCGTTGGGGTGACTTATCGCAATAGGGATAACTTTTACTGAACCGATTTCAAACTCCATGGGACACGCCTCTTCATAAAACAATTCCGCTTTTATATCAGAATATTTTACTGGAAAGTTTGGGGGCGTCATAACGTTGGAAATTATGGTCTCCACGAATTTACTGTGAAAAGGACATCTGTGCATCTTAAACTCGGTATGGTTGGAATAAAGCGGTTTGAAATAAGGAAACCCCATAACATGATCCCAATGGGCATGGGTAAAAATGAAATGGTACTTGTCCCGTTTCTCCTCAACCAAATGGTTGCCAAGCCGCCGAATTCCAGTGCCGGCGTCAATAATGATTATATCGTCACTTTTTGTCCTGATCTCCAGGCAGGTTGTATCGCCACCATATTTAAGATATTCTTTCCCTGAAACCGGAATAGATCCCCTTGAGCCCCAGCATTTGATATACATGTCTTAACCTTCCACACCTAATAAAAGAATATTTTTCAACATATCTTTCCTAAAAAAGTATGCCAGATACCCTCACTCTCCCATTTTTTTAGAATTTTAACCCTTTTTTGGGCCAGTATGTAGGCCGCATCCCTTGCCTGGCTACGCAAAAGCCCTGACAGGATAAACCATTTTTTAGAAAAAAAACCTTCTGAACTTATCAGATGTTTCATTACATCAAAGTGGATATTTGCTATCACAAGATCTGCAGGAATGTCCATAAAATCTTCAGCAGATCCATGAATCACCACAACACTGTCTTTCACATTATTTAACTGTACGTTATTTTCAGCAGTTCTGGCAGCAAGCAAGTTTAAATCAACAGCAACAATTTTTTTGCATCCCAGCCGGGAGGCGGCAAGAGCAAGGAGCCCTGTTCCTGTTCCGAGATCGAGGACAGACACCGGTTTTTCACTCCAAAAAGCCAGTTCAAGAGCTTCAAGACAGTCATGGGTAGTTGCATGGGTCCCTGTACCAAATACAACACCCGGATCAAGAAGGATTTGTAGTTCTTCCCTATCTGCATTCGAATCGTTCCATCTTTTCTCCCAGGGCGGTATGATTAAAAACCTGCCTGCTCTAAAAGGAGTCGGAGTTCCTCCCTGCCAATCATCATATGTCATATGATAACTGTCAATAAGGGTTAAATGCGGCTGAGCACTTAAAAGGTATTTAATTTTCTCCTTAGACGGGCTTGAAAAGAAAAGAAAGGAAAACTCATCCTCTTCCCAGTTTCCTATAAAGTCTTTGTAAAAAATTTTATGATCAGGGCTTAAATGCCCCTCGATGTAGTATATATAAAGATCCTTGTAAGGTGCATTTAAAGATACTTGTGGACTACTAAAGCTGTATTTCGTTTCATTCATTTTTCGGCAGCTGATCCAGATACCATTCCATCGGGTCGACTAATGTATAGCCCATATCTTTTAGTTTTCTTTTTATATAAACAACATTTTGAGTTAAAAGATAAGGGAAGACAGCCCGCTTTCCTTCTTCCCAGTACCTAGCAACCAGCACACTCCCGAAAGAAATTTTCTCCTCGGTAATGGCATCAACAATTTTTTTCAACTGGCCTACCTCTTCTTCCACAAGAAGGCAAATCAGAGTTCCTGGCTCGCCAATTCCAAGAACATTAATAAATGTGCGGATTAAATCCCTAACAGAAAGAATACCTTTTAGTTTGCCCTTTTCATCGACAACAGGAAAGGCGCCCACCCGTTTTCCCTGAACAAGCAAGAGAGCATCTCCGATGGTATTTGATGGAGAAATTGTAAATGGATCCTTCGTCATGACATCTTTTACTTTAAGCTCTGATATTTTTTCCTGTTCTTTAGCATAATCGTCGCTTTTGAAAAGGTCATACGGCAGAGCACTTCGTATGTCTCGATCCGTAACGATTCCGATTAAAAAATTATCTTCTTCGACTACCGGAAGGTGTCGGATATTGTGCTCCGTCATTTTTTTATGTGCTTCAAAGATATCAGCGTTTTTGTCAATGGTAACGACCTTTGTGGTCATAGATTTGCCAACAAACATTTCACCCTCCAAACCCCGTTAAAAATTATAATGGGTCTTTCAATTGATAGTCTCGTAAAAAGTAACGCCTATGGCTAAGTAAAAAGCTCTATATACAAGGCGTAGTGGTTTTTCAGGGACGAGGCAATACATGTAGTATGCCGAGTGCCTGAAAAACCGCTACAACGCAGTAGATGGGACTTTTTACGACGCCATCTTAATTAGCCATTTAACAAAACATTTACATGATCTCTTGCAAGTTCGGGAAGCCGCTCTAACGAATATCCTCCTTCAAGTACTGAAATAAACCTTCCCTTTGAATAACTCTCTGCCATTTCAAGGATTTTTTTCATAATCCATGAATACCATTCGGTTGAAAGCTTGATGCCTGACATTTCATCATCCACATGACCGTCAAAGCCGACCGAGACAAGAATTACTTCAGGCTTAAACTTTTCAAAGTCTACCAGGAGACTTTTTTTTATCAGGCTTTTGCATTCCGAATCCCCCTGGCCAGGTAAAACCGGGGAATTTTTAGTAAAGCCGTATCCGGGTCCTGAGCCGTATTCAAATTCCCTGCCGCTGCCGGGATAAGCGAATGAAGGATGCTCATGGATCGAGTAATAAAACACAGTAGGGTCTTGCTCGAAAATATGTTGTGTGCCGTTTCCATGATGAACGTCAAAATCGATAATACCGACATTTTTTATCTTCCATCGCATCTGAAGGTACCTTGCAGCAATTGCCACATTGTTGAAATAGCAAAACCCCATGGCTTCAGCCTTTTCTGCATGATGTCCCGGAGGCCGCACAGCACAGAAAGCATTGTTTATTTCGCCTTTCATAACCAGGTCAATAGCATCAAGGATCCCTCCCACAGCCAGCAGAGCTGTCTCATAAGTTTCGTTGCACATTTGATTATCCGGGTGGTCAAACAACTTCTTTCCGGAAAGGCAGGCATCTCCTAATCTATCAATATATGCCCTGTCATGAACAGCTTCAACCCACTTTAAATCTGCCCGGTTGCCTTTGATCAAGGTAAGTTTGGGGAGAAGATCAGCCTCATTTACCCCCTTATAAATCGCTTGGAGTCTTTCAGGCACTTCAGGATGATAGGGGCCTGTTTCATGAAGCATGTATCTTGTATCAAACAAAAAACCTGTCTTTTTCATATCGTTCCTTTGAGACCTCTGCAGCGAAAATAAAACATTATGCGTAATCGTATTTAAGAATACATGGACTTAGTGCTCTAATTCGTTAATTCGATGACGTATTTTATTTAGATTTCTTTTACCGCTCGCTTCGCTCAAGACGCTGAGGACGCAGAGTTAGAAGTTTTTTCCTTTGCCGTTGAGAGGACGGCAAAGGAAAATCAATCAGCGTTTGTGGTGTTACAACTATTTGTTTTTATATCAAATTCTTTTTTCCAGTAGGGATGAATCCTTTATTGCTTTCCGCCGTCCCTGCCCCGTTAAATACAAAGTCTATTTAACCGGGGTCAGCGGAAAGCAATAAAAAAATGATTCTTTGCGTTCTTTGCGGCTCTGCGGTGAAAATAAAACATTATACCTAATCGTATTTATAAATACATTGACTCAGTAGCTAAACTGTTACCTATTTGATAATTTTTTCAAATATTTCAAATGCTGCTTTTACAGATTTATTGTCATCCGGCATCTCTACTGTGGGTTGCCCGTTTAAATCATAATCATATACCATATCATCCATGGGGATCATTCCGGCCAATTCAAGACCTTCATCTTTAATAACATTTAAAAACGCCTCTGGTATGCCGTCTTTTGATTGATTGATAACAAGACAGCTTCTCGCTGCACCGATGTTAAGGTCCTTTGCAAGCCTGTTAATTCGAACAGCGGCCTGAATTCCGCGCCGGGATGTATCGGAAACGATAAGAAGAACATCGACATTGCTCGTTGTCAATCTGCTGATATGTTCCATACCGGCTTCATTATCCATTACAATATAAGGATAGTTGCCTGTCAGCCGTTCAAGGAAACCTGTAAGAAGAGTATTTGCGGCACAGTAACAACCTTGACCTTCAGGCTGTCCCATAACTATAAGATCATACCCCGCAGATTCGACAACTGCCTGTTCCAGTTTCATTGACATGAAAATATCTTTTGTCATACCTCCTGGGACGATCCCTTTTTTCATCTCCTCTCTGGCATTTCCCAGAGTATCTGTAAATTCGAGCCCAAGCACCTCGTTAAAATTTGCGTTGGAATCCGCATCTACAGCAAGAATAGGCGTTTTTTCTGTCTTTACCAGATATTTTATCAGCAGACCGGCCAGGGTGGTTTTTCCCGTGCCTCCCTTTCCTGCCAGTGCAATTGAAAACGGCATTTTTTTAATTCCTTTCTTTTGACTTTTATATAAATTAGGTCAGTTGGAACTAACAGTCAAGTAACTTTTATAGACAATACCACACAGAATATATTTAAGGCCAGAGTAACCGCATTTGGAAAAATAAAATCAGAATAAGTAAGTTTGATGACATCGTAAAAAGTCATAAACTACTTTTTACGAATTCATCAAGTTTAAAAGGAGGAGCTTGAAGGTTTTTTCTACAGACGATATCTTTTTTAAGTTGCAGGATATATCGTTGTGCCCCGATATTTATGATTTGATGCACAGATTATCTCTTTTTTTAATATATTTACACAAAATCATAAATATCGGGGCACCCTTTGAAGTGCAGGTTGATATCGGCTGGAGAAAAAATTTTTAAGCCCCGGACCAGTTCCAAAGGTAACATTATTTTATAAATGCGTTTACCCTGTATACAAGGCTTAAACTCCTTGCAATAGGCATATTCATATGATAAATTATAAAAATTATTTAAAAATCAACAAACTATAAAAGCAGAAAGGAGAAGGGAGTATAAGAATGGATTTTGAACTGAATAAAACACAAAAGGATATTCAAAAAGCTGTCAGGGATTTCACAAAGGGTGAATTTGACAAGGACCTTGCCCTTGAACTTGAAAAAAATCATGAATTCCCAAAAAAAATCTGGCAAAAAGCCGGAGAAATTGGGCTTATCGGGGTTCATTTCCCGGAAGAATACTCTGGACAGGGATTGGGCAGTCTGGAAGATATTCTTGTTATCGAAGAGTTGTGCCGCGGGGATTCCACCATAGGAAGTGCTGTCGCCCTTTCCAGTTTTGCTTCCGAGCTTGTTTTGCATTACGGCACCGACGAAATGAAGGAAAATTTTCTTCCCCAGGTTGCAGAGGGGAAAATGCTTTCAGCAGGCGCTTTTACCGAGCCGGATCACGGCAGCGATATTACATTCATGAATACCACTGCTGTAAAAGACGGAGACGAGTGGGTCGTCAATGGTGTAAAAACTTTTATCACCAATGGAGGACTTGCAGGTTTTTATTCTGTAATGTGCCAGACCGACCCCGATGCCAAACCGACCTACCGAGGAATCAGTTTGATTCTTGTTGAAGCGGACCGTGAAGGTGTCTCTACCATGGATGTCGGCAATAAGATGGGTATACACATGATGTCCACCACGGAAGTCGCCCTTAAGGATGTCCGGGTACCTTTGTCTAACCTTATCGGAGAAGAAGGTAAGGGATTTTATCACGTACTCCATTTTTTCGATGAAAGCAGGATTCAGGTTGCTGCCCAGGCGCTTGGAATAGCACAGGGTGCCTATGATCGTGCCATGGATTATGTGAAGAAACGCGAACAGTTCGGTAAAAAAATCGCCCAGTTTCAGGTCACCCAGCATAAGCTCGCCGACATGGCCACAAAGCTTGAACTTTCCAGACTAATAACTTACAAAGCTGCCTGGAACTTCGACCAGGGTCGCATTGATCCCAAATTGACATCCATGGCAAAGATGTATGCTGCCCGCAGTGCTGTGGAAATAGCTGACGAAGCGATACAGCTTTTGGGTGGATACGGTTATATGACGGAATACGAAGTTGAAAGGTTTTATCGAGATGCCAAGATAACCGAGATTTATGAAGGAACCAAGGAGATTCAGAAAAATACTATTGCCAGTGCAATTATTGGCAAACTCAAATAAATGAAGTAGTTTCAAAATGTTAAGAGACCTTTGAAAAATGCTCAATTTTGTTCAAGGTCAAGGAAGGCAAAAATTTTAACCACAGGTCCGCCTGAGGCGGATTGAGGATAGCGCTGAAGCTTCACTAAAGTGCCAAAATTTGAGCCTGACGTCCCGCCGTTGGCGGGAGGCAAAAAGGGGCGTTTTGCAAAGGTCTCGTTAAATTAAAGGAGGCTGCCATGCTTGATCTTATTAAAAAGACCATGCTTACAGGCATTGGCCTTGCGCTTTTGGCAAAGGATGAGGTAGAGGACCTGGCCAAAGAACTTGTTGATAAAGGCAAAATGACTGAAAAAGATGGGAAAAAGTTTTTAGATGATCTTCAGAAAAGATATGACGACGTTCAGACTAAGCTGGAAGACAGGGTAGAAAAGACCGTTAAGGAATTTTTCAAAAAAGCAAATGTTGTAACCACAGATGAATTAAAGGCATTGAAAAAAGAGATAAGGGAACTGAAAAAAGCAATCAGCAAGAATGAATAAATATTAAAGGATCATCTCCAAAAGAGATGGTCGATTGATCAGGGTTCAAGGATTCAAGAGGTCATGGGTTCGAGTGAAAATGACCGAAAAACAAATACATACAGAAAAATCCCTGACTCTTGGAACCGTCTTTTTAGACATACTTTTAAAATATTAAGGAGTGGGAGCAGAGAAGACGCAAGTGTTTATGTCATCTGTATCAAGCCGTTTGCATTCACTTGAACCCTTGCTTGCCGTGCGTAGCCGAAAGCGAAGCCTGGACCCCTTGAATCCTCGAATCCTCTTCTCCAACTAATTTGGAGAAGAGCCATTTTAAATTGCAAGACATTTAGAAACAGCGACCAGCAATAAACCTGCCATATGCTAAGCATAAGAAAAATTGGCGTAATTGGGCGTACTTACCGCCATTTTAACCGCTATCGCCAGATACTGACTATTCTCTTCAGGTATGGCTTTGGAGATCTCGTTGAGCGTCTGAAGATCGAACAGTACATTGAAGTCGGTCTTCAAATGATTTCAAGAAAAAAACGTGAACGAGTTGAAAAGCTTACACGGGCGGAAAGAATCAGGATGGCCCTCGAAGAGCTCGGGCCCACTTTTGTAAAACTAGGTCAGATACTCTCCACACGTCCTGATTTAGTGTCTGTTGATTTGTTACGGGAATTTTCAAAACTTCAGGATAAAGTTCCTCCATTTCCCTTTAGCGAAGTAAAACAGATTGTTCAATCCGAACTCGGCTTTGAGCCAAAAGCCCTTTTTGAATATTTTGATGAAAAACCTTTTGCTTCAGCGTCTATCGGACAGGTGCACAGGGCTCACCTCAAAGATGGTGAAGAAGTAGCAATCAAAGTCCAGCGACCTGGTATCACGAAGATTATAGAAGTTGATCTTGAAATCATGCTTCATCTCGCGACGCTTATGGAGCGTCACGTAGAAGAGATGGTTCTTCATCGCCCGGTTAAGATCGTTGAGGAATTTGCCCGGACCCTTGAAAAGGAAATAGACTACACCATTGAAGCGACCAGCATGGAACGGGTTGCCATGCACTTTTTAGACGACGCTGATATCTATATTCCAATGGTTTTCCGGGACTGGACAACAACACGTATCCTAACAACAGAATTCATAGATGGAATAAAGGTTTCTGAAATAGATCGGCTGGATGCTGCCGGGCTGGACAGAAAGATTATTACAGCCCGAGGAGCGGACTTATTATTAAATCAGGTTTTTAAACACGGCTTTTTTCATGCAGACCCACATCCGGGCAATATTTTTGTCCTGGCGAATAACGTAATATGCCTTATAGACTTTGGAATGATGGGCTCTGTTGACCGTCACACAAAAGAAAAATTTGTTGATCTGATAGACAGCGTTGTACGCAAAGATGAATCAAGGACTGCCCAGGCCTTGCTTAAACTTTCGACCTGGGATGAAGAGCCTGATATCCGCTTTTTTGAAAAAGATGTTTCAGACTTCATGATGCAGCATCTTTATAAACCGTTAAAGGATATTGAGATAGGAAAACTTCTTCAGCATGTTATGGAACTGGCTTCCAGGCATCGTCTCAGAATTCCTCCGGATATTTTCCTCATGATGAAGGCCCTTACAACGGTCGAAGGCGTTGCTCTCATACTTGACCCCGATTTTGATATGATTAAACAGACAGAACCTTTTGTTAAATGGGTGATGCTCGAAAGGTTCACCCCTAAGAGGATCGCAGGAAATATTTTTAATCTGGCATCGGAAATGATACAATTCATTCAACAGTTTCCAAAAGACACACTTGAAATTACACGCCTTTTAAAAAAACAGAAGCTCTCCATTAATTTCGAGCATCGGGGTCTTGAAACCATGCTGTCAACTTATGACCAGATAAGTAACAGGATATCTTTTTCAATCATAATCGCGTCTCTGATCATCGGATCCGCCATGATTGTCATTTCCAATGTCCCGCCTCTTTTTTATGGAATATCCCTTATCGGGATTGTCGGGTTTTTAGCCGCTGCAATGATGGGGATGTGGCTGTTGATCGCTATATTAAGAAAAGGACGGTTGTAAAGGGTTCATTACATTATTCAAAAGCAACTGCTATTTTTCCAATTTATCTGGATTCCCGCCTCCACTGAAATGACAATAAAACATATTAAATCAGGCGGATAGACTATCCGTCATACCCCCTCCGCAACGAAAGGAAGTATTGGAGGTATTGGTCGTTGGTGTCAAAGATTGAATTGTGCATTAACTGTTTCAAATTGATGTTTCACTTTTTTATCTGTATTCATCTTCTCTTTAAATATTTTCACACAACGACTGATAGTGGAGTAGCTCATATTAAAAAGCTGCCCAAACTTTTCATTGGTCATTAATCCTTTATTCCAAAGGAAATAAACGATTAAATCACGTTTTTGTTTATCTTTACCATGCAATCGCTTTGCCTGAACACATTAATCAATATCAATTTGAACGATTTTTGCAGCTTTCATTTCCGGGATCGTCTCTAAAAACAAATTTCGATAACCGTCATCTATATCAAAAATACACTGTCCGTCATTTTCCCGGGGTGTTCAGCGGTATCATGCATCTTCATATTCAATCCGCCATGCTCTGCCCATATTGATTTTGCTAAATGATCGGGGCTTAATTATCAAGTATTAATTAACACAAATAAAATTTGACACCTTCGGGGTAGCTGCCCATGGAAAAGGAGAAAAAAGATTTTTGCAGACTGAAAAGCCAGGGGTTTCGTATGGGAAGCTGCCTTGTGGAATCAGACGGGAAAAAAGTCCATGCATGCAAAGCAACCTTGAAGATGGAAAAAAATAAGATTTTCAGGCTTATCACCTCCATCCACCTGTCCCGGCCTGAAAATTATCTTTCGATCTACCAGTCAGGTTGCAATTTTTCCTGCAAAAAATGCCATTCATGGTATTTCTCTAAAGTAAGGGACGGTACCTGGTATTCAC
>DAOWEJ010000035.1 GCA_030638575.1 Deltaproteobacteria bacterium
GGTAAGCATGTGGGAGCATGCAACCATGCGATCATGCTTTTTTAATCTTTTCTTTCAATAATTCCGCCAGTGCCTTTTCAATGCATAAGTATATTTAAAAATGAAATAAAAATCAAGTTGCCCGAAGAGCTAGAAAAAGTTTGGGACCGGCATTTATCCCCCCCGTGGTGGGGCCGACGGTGGCCGTTGACAGTAGATCCTGACAGGCAAAAAATTGAGTTGATAAACCATCATATCTCCTGTATAATCATATTTTTAGATAATGTAAAAAGTTTCATGAAAAAAATGAAAGCAAAAATAATCCACAGATTACACAGATTTGCACAGATTATAAAAAAAAGAAAATCAGTGTAAATCTGTGTAATCTGTGGACTAATAAAACATGCTAAGGATGAAAATATGAAAAACAAACCTGATGGCAAGTATCTTATCGTAGTGTTACTGTGGACCGCGGCGGTTTTACTTTTCCCTGTTTTTTCTTTAGGTGAAGCAGGGAATCAGCACATTAAAGAAAAAGTCAAAATCAACGATTTGACTTTTGATTATGAAATCATCGGTTCCGGGAAACCGGTGATAATGGTTCATGGTTTCGGAGTGGACCGTGAGGTCATGAGGGGGTGTATGGAACCGGTATTTAAAAAAAGAACCGGATGGAAACGGATATATTTTGATTTACCGGGAATGGGAAAGACCAGGGGGGCCAAATGGATCAAAAATTCCGATGATATGCTGGATGTAACAAGAAAACTTATAAAAAAGCTGTGTCCGGGGAAGAAATATTTGCTGGTGGGAGAATCTTACGGTGGGTACATTTGCCGGGGCATCGTTTATAAAGAACCTGGAGATGTTTTGGGAATGGTTCTTATCTGCCCGTTGGCAGTCCCGGATGATTCCAAAAGGGACTTGCCCAAACCCCAGGTATTCAACAGGGATATTTCAGTATATGAAACACTTCCGCCTGATGAAAGAAATATGTTTGACTTTATCGTTGCCCTCCAAACCCAAAGGGTATGGGAACGATTTAACAAAGAAATGATAAGTGCCTGGAAAAAGTCAGACAGCGAATTTCTTAACCCAATCAGGAATATAATCGCTAACTATGCGTTTTCCTTTACCGTAGATCAATTACCCGTACCTTTTGACAAACCTTCATTGATATTTACCGGTCGTCAAGATGCGGGAGTGGGATATAAGGATATTTGGAATTTCATAGAGCAATATCCACGGGCCACTTTCGTAGTGCTGGATATGGCCGGGCACGCTTTACAGGTAGAACAAGAAACATTATTCAATGCCCTGGTGCACGAACTCCTGGACAGGATTGAAAATAAAAAATAACCCCATGGCATGGTATTAAAAAATTGGTCTGACACTTTTATTACCTCACTGATTCACCGATTTACTTTGATTTTTCTCCTGTCTCCTTTCCGGCTATGTCGGTTTATGGTATTTTGAGCTTCGATTATCAAAAGCCGGCATAGTACCTTCAAGAATATCTACGATTGCCTTGTTAATTGATGGATTTTCAATGGCGCCAGAGAGGTACCGCATCCTGTAGTTACCTTTTTTATCCAAATACGAGTGGATAACTTGCTCTGCATCGCACACAACGGCGAGGTTGGGATTGTGGGTTACAATCAATATCTGTCTTCTCTGTTTTGCTTCTTTAATGCAGGGAACAAGAAGTTGGTATACCGTTTGGTTGTCCAAATTCTCTTCAGGTTGATCGATTATCAACGGAATCACTTCTTTGTCTACAAGCAGATAGAAGACTAGAAGAAGCGTTCCGCGTTCCCCTGGGGATAGTTGATGCAATTCTTTATCCCCCAAGTTTAGTGTGTAACGAGGCTTAAGGTAATCTAGAGAAAATATCATATCATATAATTCTATTTTATTCTTACCTTTGCAAAGCTGTTCGGTTACTCTGACGTCCTCTTTTCCAGTTCTTCGGTCATTTTGAAGGCGAGATATTGTCAATAGTTGTGGATGAAAAAAATTATTTTTTTCAGTACCGTATGCTAAAACCATTGTTTAACCTCTTTTAACCGCTTGTTTTTAAATCAGGCGGTTCATGTGATAGAAGAATCCTTGACCATTTCATTTTTTATTTACCTCCTTTTTTATTATTGGATTCTTATACTTGAACTCTTTTGCCTTAAGCACTAATCGATCCGTTTGGGCATAAACTTCAAATCTCCTTCCCACTTCAAAGCCATAAACATTCAAACATAGGCCACTGAAACAGATAAGAGGGACCAATTTTTGTTTTCCATATTTTCCAGTCATACTGGGCCTGCGGACAAGAACAGTATTTATCTTTATTAGCTTTAGTTTCATTTTTCCCTCATTCAAGCGATCAAGCCGCCTGGCGTACTCCATCAAGGAATTGTTCACCCGTCAGTATTACCGGGAGAAGTTTATAGCTATGAATCCGCTGCCAGTTCTTCTCTGCCGCCTGAATCAGTTTAAAAACCATTGTCAACGCCGTCTTTCTTGAAAGGCATCCTTTGGTTTTGTAGGTCCTCAAACGAACGGTAGAAAAGGTAGATTCTATGACATTGGTAGAGCGGATGTGCTTCCAATGTTCGGCGGGAAAATCATAAAACTTTAACATCTGATCTTTGTCCTTCAATAAGCAATTAGTGGCTTTAGGATATTTCGCCTCAAAAAGTTCAACAAAATCATCAAAGGCCTTTAAAGCGGCTTTTTTGGTAGGAGACATATAAATCTCATGTATCATGCCTTTTGCCTCCGGTTGAACCGATTTTGGAAGCTTATCCAGTACGTTAGCTGTCTTATGCACGTCACTATCAACATCTCTGGTGACGGCTATCAGGGTACTCTTTTTTTAAAGCATTCCAAAAACCAAGGGCTCCATCGCCAATCGCCAGGAGGGGTCCATGATTTAAGCCACGTCTCTTCAGACTAAGAAGAAGATTTTGCCAGGATAACTCACTCTCTCGAGGGCCTTCTTCAACTGCTACTAACTCTTTAGTTCCGTCACTCAATACCCCTATAATTACTAACATGCAACTCCTATCCGATTCCATACGAATATTGAAGTATACACCATCTGCCCACCAATACACATAACGCTTACCTAACAAATCCCTTTGACTCCATTCTGAAAATTCTATTTCCCATTTCTGTTTCAGACGACTGACGGTTTGAGCCGAAAGCGATACCTTTTCGCCTAATAATTGACTTAATACATCGGAAAAATCACCAGAGGAAATCCCTTTCAGATAAAGGTAAGGGATGAAGTCATCCACCTCATTTGCTCTTCTTAAATAAGGGGGGATCACTTTACTGTGAAAACGCAACCGTTCCTTTTTGCCTTTACCTTCACGACGATCGGATAGTCGGGGTATTTTAACACGGATATTACCCGCTGCCGTCATCACAGTTCGCTCCTGGTGATAGCCGTTACGCACTACCGATTGCTTACCCTTTTGGTCCGTTAAGTGGCTGTATTGAGAAAAGAAATTCTCAAATTCTGCCATTACTGCCATCTTTACAAGCTTTTCTGCTCCCTCTCGGACGATTTCTCCAAGGGAACTTTCAACAGATACCACAGATAAATGTGGACTTTCAATGAAGTTTCTGATAAAATCTTTCATGTGCCGTATGCCTCCTATAAAAATTAATTTTCTCAAATTTAATTTTAGCATACGGCACTCCTTTTTCATATTTTCGGATCCACAAGATTTGAGTATACCTCTGTAGAGAATGCAATATACAAGGTTGCAAATTACAATTCTTCTAGAAAACAAGTTACTTTTATATGGCATGGTGGAGAACCTTTATTGTTGGGTTTAGATTTCTATAAATGTATATTGGAGATTCAGCGTTCTCTCGGCCCTAATTTTAATTTCAAAAATTCGATTCAGACAAATGGTTGCTTGCTATCACAAGAATTCATCGAATTCTTTGCTGAAAATGACTTTCACATAGGATTAAGTTTGGATGGTCCACCAGAAATTCATAATATTCAGAGAGTTTCGTTAAATGGAAAAGGTAGCTTCAATAAGGTTTGGGAAGCAAAAGAAAGAATTTGGTCTTTTAACTTACGCAATAAAAAAAAGATCCATTGTGCTTTTATTGCTGTACTTACTCGAAATAGTTTATTGCATTTAGATGATTTCTACAACTTCTTCAAAGAAAACCGCCTAAATGTTCAGATAAGTTTTCTTTTGCTTGCAGGCTCCGCTATGGATCCTAAAGCGAGCAATTTACACATAACTCCAAAGGAATATGGCCAGGCGATGATATACTTGTTTGATAGATGGGTGAAAGAACCTAAATATACATTCTCTATCAAACCATTCTCACACATTTTACGCAGTTTTGTATCTGGTGTTCATCATAGCTGCATGTTTGCAGGGTGTTGCTACCTTGATTATTTGAATATAGACCCCAAAGGAAATATTGTCCCTTGTGGTAGGTGGGACAAAAATCAATTCTGTTATGGTAATATAAACATTGACAACTTTGATGATGCATTTAATTCGGCAGATTTACATAGATATAAATCGGAGAGAAGTAAAGTTGTTAACTCTTGCAAAAAATGTCAACACTTCGATATTTGTCATGGCGGGTGTGCATTTTCAGGGTATATGCGCCGGAGATATTTGTCCGATCGAGATTATTATTGTACAGGCCATAAGATGCTCTTCGATCATATGAAGAAAATCGTAAAAAAAGAAATCAGTTTCTCAGATTGAGGGCTTTTTGATTCTCTATATTAAAATAAATCTATGGA
>DAOWEJ010000088.1 GCA_030638575.1 Deltaproteobacteria bacterium
ATCGCTGTATTCGATCTTGGCGGCGGCACCTTTGATATATCCATACTCGAAATAGGCGAAGGTGTTTTTGAAGTCAAGGCAACAAATGGGGACACTCATCTTGGTGGTGAAGATTTTGACCTTCGTCTCATCGATTATCTTGCAGGCGAGTTTAAAAAGGATCAGGGAATCGATATAAGAAGCGACAAGATGGCGTTACAGAGGCTAAAAGAGGCTGCTGAAAAGGCAAAGATGGAACTGTCCACTTCCATGGAAACGGATGTTAACCTGCCGTTTATAACGGCCGATGCCAGCGGGCCCAAACATATGAATATTAAAATTACACGGGCCAAGCTTGAATCTCTTATTGATGACCTTTTGGACAATCTTGAAAAACCCAGTCGGACAGCCCTCAAGGATGCCGGTCTTGGGCCCAATGATATTAACGAAGTTATTCTTGTCGGCGGCATGACACGAATGCCTGCGGTTCAGGAACGGGTAAAGAAGATTTTCGGTAAAGAACCCCACAAAGGTGTTAACCCGGATGAGGTTGTTGCACTTGGTGCTGCCATCCAGGGTGGTGTTTTAAAAGGTGACGTCAAGGATGTTCTTCTTTTAGATGTTACACCCCTTTCACTTGGCATTGAAACCTTAGGCGGCGTAATGACCAGGCTCATTGAAAAAAATACGACGATACCGACCAAAAAGAGCCAGATTTTTTCAACCGCAGCAGACAGCCAGCCTGCAGTATCCATCCATGTGTTGCAGGGAGAAAGGGAAATGGCTGCCGGAAATAAAACTCTTGGACGTTTTGAACTTGTCGGCATTCCACCGGCTCCAAGGGGCGTGCCACAGATCGAAGTTACCTTTGACATTGATGCCAACGGTATAGTGAACGTATCTGCAAAGGACCAGGCAACAGGAAAAGAGCAGTCCATCCAGATTACCGCTTCTTCGGGATTGTCAGAGGAAGAAATAGACAACCTTGTCAAAGATGCAGAGCTTCATGCAGAAGACGATAAAAAGAAAAGGGAACTGGTGGATGCTCGTAACACGGCGGACGCCCTGATTTATTCAACTGAAAAGTCAATGAAGGATCTTGGTGACAAGGTTGACAGCGAGACAAAGAGCAAAATTGAAGATGCCATTGCACCACTTAAGAAAGCCATGGAAGGAGAAGATGTTGCTGAGATCAAACGGCTGAGCGAAGAGTTGACACAGGCCTCTCACAAACTCGCTGAAGCAATGTATCAGCAGGCCTCACAGGAAGCCGAGCCCCAGCCCGAAGCCGGCCAGGCAAACACTGACCAGTCGGCAGGTCCCGCTCCCGATGAGGACGTTGTAGATGCTGATTTCGAAGAGGTGAAAGACGACAAAAAGTAAGTGTAAAATGGCTCTATTTCTAAAATCCCGCGAGCACTGCGTGCCGCGGGATTTTTTTTATTCGGGATTCTCGCTTCGCAGTGAAAATCAACAAGCTTCACTACTTCTTTACAACCTCATGCAAGATATAACTCAGTTCTTTTCTTGTATAGGGTTTGGGCATGACACCGCTAAAGCCGTATTGCTTGAAGTTTGCCATAACCGGGTCTAAGGAATAGCCGCTGGAAATTATCGCTTTTACATCCGGGTCGATTTCAAGAAGTTTCAAAATAGCTTCCTTTCCTCCCATACCGAACTGATTGGTCAGATCCAGGATAACAGCATCAAAGGGTTTAGCCGACTCTTTAGCCTTTTTATATAACTCTATTGCTTCTATACCGTCTTTTGCAAATTCGGCATCATGTCCTAACTGACTCAACATCAGGCCGGCAACATGCCTTATCATCTCTTCATCATCCATAATAAGTATTTTTCTTTTTCCGATCTCAAGCTGCCCGGGTTCGGGTATCCTTACAGATTCCGACAAAGGGACCTCTTTTTCAGATGCCGGAAGATATATAATAAAGGTTGTTCCGACCCCCAATTCAGATTCTACGGTAATTAATCCGTCATGTTTTTTAACTATTGAATGACAAACGGCAAGTCCTAGCCCCATTCCTTTTTGTATGCCCATTTTTTTGGTTGAAAAATAGGGATCAAATACCTTTGGAATGTTTTCACCAGGTATTCCGGGACCCTGATCTTTTATGGATATTTTGACATACTTCCCATGTTTCAATGTCAGGTGGTCTTTTTCGCCGATATCAGTATTTTCGCAAGACACTCCAATCATTCCTTGTCCAGCCATTGCTTCTACAGAGTTTGTAACAACATTCCGGATGACCTGTTTCGCATGGCTTTCATCAATCTCCACAGGCCGGATATCAGCAGCTATGGATAAATCACAATCAATACCATATCCGTTCAATGCGGAAGTAACTGAATCGTTTAAAAAGCTACCTATGTGCAGTGTCTTTTTAACCGGTTTTCCGCCTTTTGAAAATGTGATTAGCTTGGCAGTTAAATCCTCTGCCCGCAATGATGCCTTTTCTGCCTCGGTTAACAGTTTAAAGGCCGTACTCTTCGGTTTTGTCTCAATTTTGGCAAGGGAGATATTCCCCAGAATAACTGTCATCATATTGTTAAAATCATGGGCGATACCACCGGCAAGGGTGCCGAGGGATTCGAGTTTTTTGGCTTTCAGGAGTTCTTCTTCCATTTGCCTGCGTTTGGTTATGTCTTCGTGCATTATGACTGCCCCGACCACTTCACTCTCCTTAAAAAGGGGCATTCCTTTTACGTTGAAATATCCACCAGGTCCCGGTAATGTGGTGGGGAAATGCACATCATTTTTAGTAAAAGGTTCTCCTTCAAGTACTCTTTTATAGTACTCGGAAAGGCCGGTATTAATAACAGTTGGATGTGTTATAATGTTTTCCCCGATAAAATTTTCTTTGGGGATTTCACCTTTGGCAATATTGTTTAAATGGTATGGGTTGATGTCTACTATTTGGCCATCCTTATTGATAAGGATTATGGATATTGGAATATTCTCAAATATATTCCTGTATTTTTCCTCGCTCTGCCTGAGCGCCTCCTCGGTTTGCACCTGCTTTGTAATATCCAGGAAAACAGCATGCACTGCCGGTTTGCCATGGAAGTCTATTGGTATTCCAGTCACCATAGCCTCTACGCTCCTTCCATCCTTCCGCAGGAGCTTTGACCTGATAGATTCGCCATATCTCTTATTCCTATGAATCCGCGACATTCTCTCTATCGCTGTCTCCCGGCTATCAGGATGAATGAAATCAATCACCCGCTTTCCAAGGATATCTTCTTTATCTGTGACGCCTAAAAGATCAATACCCGTTGCGTTTATGTAAACAATATTTTTCCCGTCGTGAATGGCAATTGCAGCAGGGTTGTGTTCTACCAGACGGTGGTAACGTTCTTGGTTTTCCTCTAACGCCTCTTCTGCCTGCCGTATCCGCTTTTTGATCTCCAGCTTTTCAAGGCAATTCTCTATACGAAAAAACATCTCTTCAGGTTCACAGGGCTTAAGCAGGTAATCATCGGCTCCAAATCTGAGGGCATCAATTGCCAGGGAAACGTCACTGTAGCCGGTTAAGATGATGGCCATTATTTCGGATTTCAGTTCCTTTACAGTTTTCAACACCTGGAATCCATCAATATTCCCCATGACCAGATCGGTAATTACAAGATCAAAAGTCGATTTGTTCAACAGTTCAATGGCTTTTTCACCACTATCGGCCGTTGTGACCTTGTATCCCTTACCTTCAAAAGCCTTACCGATTGTTTCGAGCATAAAAGGATCGTCATCGACCAATAATATGTTATACGTTCGCATAGCTTCCTTCATTTTTCCTCTTAAAGCGATCTCTTTCTTATGCTTCTTTAATTGGTTGTTTTTATTCTTTCTTTTCGACTTTAGGAAGGCATGGTAGTTTTATCGTAAACACCGCACCCCCATCAGGTGCATTCTCCACTACTATAGTACCGCCATGATCTTCGATCATGTCGTTACAAACAGAAAGGCCCACTCCCAGGCCCATTTGCTTTTTTCTGGTGTAAAAAGGATCAAATATATGCTCCAAATCATCTTCGGAAATACCGGGCCCATTGTCCGCAACTTTGATAACAATATTTCCCTTGTTAAGATCAGTTTTTACGTTTATCTCCCGCCCTGTTTTGTGGCCCATCCTATCCTTTCTGGATTTGGATATACCTGTCATAGCCTCTATCGCATTATTAAAGAAATTCAGAAATACATGGTTTAATTGCTGCGGTGAAGCGCTTATATCCGGAATTTTAGATGACAAATCCAAATTTATTTTAACCTTGTTTTTTTTCAGTTGGCTTTGGATCAGGGCAACTGTCTTTTCAATAACATTGTTTATTTTGATTTGCTGTTTCTTATCCTGTCCGGGACGATTTAAGTCCAGAAGATTCCTGATCGTGTTCCTGATACTTTCAAAAGCTCCTTTCAATAAACTGATGTTTTCTGTCAATTCCTTATCGTGAACGTAATTCTTTCTCAACGAATTAAGAATAAAGGTAATGGCCTGCAACGGGGAGTTAATCTCATGGGCGACGGATACGCCTAATTGGCCGGTGGCAGCGAGGCGTTCGGAGCGGACAAACTGATCCTGGAGCTTTTTTATGCCGGTAATGTTACGGATAACCCCCATTTTTGATGTTGAGCCATCACTATTTACAAAAGGCGTGGCAACAATATCAAAGATTCTGCCATCGGATATCGTTAGCTGGTAGGAGGTCGTTTTCTTATCATCAATAACATCTTTAATCTTACAAAAGGGACAAGGTGAATCCCGGTTCGCTACAGATTCATAACAAATCTTTCCATGCTGATCTCCAAACCATTCAATCATTATTTCATTCATATATTGAACATACATGTCACGACTTACAATAAAAAGTCCTTCACCTATTACCCCAATACCTTCAACAATATATCGAAGTCTCTCCTTACTTTTACGCAGCGCTTGCTCCGATTGTTTGCGTTTGCTGTTTTCATCTATAAGCTCTCTTGTTCTGTCTTTAACAACAGACTCAAGGCTCTCTTTTAATTGAATCCATTTGTCTTTCATCCTGCCAATCAGGAAACCTGCGGTTCCACCAACGCAAAAGGGAATAAGGTACCTGTAGATATCATACTCACCTCCAGTGCCATGCAAGGCAACACGGCCAAAGCAGGGGACAAGCAGTGCGCCCAATACTGCAAATTTTATCTTATTGGCCAACGGAGCCATGGTGTTTTCTCCCTGATTTTCCCCCCAAAAGAACTTCTATATGCCGAATAAGTAAATCTACCTCTATAGGCTTTACCAGAAAGTCATCAGCGCCTGCTTCCATGATCTTGTCCCGGTTTTCCTCAGTATCATAACCGGTTAAAATAAGTATTTTCACGCCTGAAGTCGTTGGATCATTTTTCAAATATCTGCATACTGCAAATCCGTCCATCATCCCCGGCATGATCAAATCCAGAGTGATAAGGTCGGGCTTAAATTGTACGGTCTTGATTCCTGCTTCAAACCCGTTACCCGCTGTTTCTGTTTCGTATTTATAATTAAAGAGCGTTTGACTTAAGGTTTTCCGAATCATGAGATCATCATCTACAATAAGGACCCGATTCCTGGGGAAGCTTTTAGTGGCTAAAGGGTACATCCCGCAATCTATTAAAAAGGATTCCAGGTTTTCCTTCAGGATTCTGTGGTGCCCACCCGGCGTAACCGATACTTTGAGGCCGCCGGACTTAACCCACCGCCACATTGTCACTCTGTCCACTGCGCAAAACGATGCCGCTTCCGGAATAGTAAGAATATCTTTATCCACTTATAAATAACCTCTATTAATTAATTCTAAACATATGTAACTTTTGCAACATATGTAACATATCATGAAAATAAATATTATTCAACTATTTTTTAAGTAAAACGCTTAGGGTTCGCTTAAAAATAAATTTTTGTTTTCAGGTGACGGAGCAAAGCGATATCATTGTCATTCTGATTTCTGTCTTCTGTCTCCTGAATTCTTTAGTGCCACCTTGACATCTTTTTCTGCCTTGGTTATTAATGTTTAAATCGAGACTTTTGAAAAAGGCTAAAATGTTACGGATTCATCATGTTTAAATTCCTATTTAAAAAAGAGCAACATGTCCAGAAATTGATTTTTGAGTATCTTGATACTATGAAGCTGTGCCAGGACAGCTTTTTGAAAGCCTTGCAATCCTGTCTTTTTAACGGAGCCCTGTGTGAAAATTTTGATTTTTTCATCAAACAGACCCATAAGTTCGAATCAAAAGCCGATGATATTAATGATGAAATCAACAACCTGATGTACGGTAAGGCATTGATACCCGATTCCCGCGGCGATATTTTGGGACTTCTTGGGGCAATGGATGAGATTCCTGACCTTTTTGAACGGATTCTTTACATGATTCAAACACAGCGGCTTATCGTTCCGGAATTTCTTATCGAGGATATCCGGGATCTCATCAGGATAAGTCTGGAATGTTGTGATCTTCTGGCCAGACAGGCTACAGCACTTTTTGAAAAAACAGAGGGCATCAGGGCTTTGCTCAATACGATCGATACCAATGAAAGCCACTGCGATCATATTGAAAGACGGATTATAACAAAAATCTTCGAATCCGACATGAATCCCCTACAAAAACTCCAGATCAAGGATCTTATTGTAGAAATGGGGGATATTTCCGATGAGGCTGACCGAGTGTCTAGACGGATCAACATTATCAGTATGAAGAGGCGGGTATAATGTTCTCCCTTTTGGGAGGTGTTTTTTTAGGTTGGTCCTTAGGAGCCAACGATGCTTCCAATGTATTCGGAACCGCTGTTTCTTCCAAGATGGTCAAATTCTGGACGGCAGCATTCCTTGCGTCCGCCTTTGTCATAATCGGCGCAGTACTTTCAGGGCAGGCGGGCATTGAAACGCTTAAGGGACTAACCAGTATCGACCTTGAGCAAGCTGTTATCTCATCAGTTGCTGCAGCGATTACCGTGACAATAATGACTCTCTTAGGTCTTCCTGTTTCAACGTCACAGGCGGTGGTCGGATCAATTCTTGGAATCGGAATCATGAACAATCAGCTCAATCTGGCCGGACTGGGCAAAGTTGTGGCCTGCTGGATCGGAACCCCCATAGGAGCAGCAATCCTTTCTGTTTTACTTTATTATGTGCTCGGGAAGCTTTATAACAGAGCCGGACTTAATCTTTTTGAGTCTGACGCCCTGATTCGTATTCTAATGATTATTGCAGGGTCATACGGTGCTTATGTTCTTGGAGCAAATAATGTGGCGAATGTGACGGCTGTTTTTGTCGGTGCCGGATTGATCAGCGTATTTTATGCCGCACTTATCGGTGGCCTGAGTATCGCTCTTGGCATTTTAACTTTCAGCAAACCGGTTATGGAAACAGTAGGCAAAAAGCTCGTCAGATTAGACCCTTTTTCAGCTCTGATCGTTGTTCTGGCTTTAGCATTAACAGTACATTTCTATACACTTGTGGGTGTGCCGGTTTCTACGTCCCAGGCTGTAGTTGGCGGAGTTCTGGGTATCGGCATTATCAAAGGGGTTAACACGGTCAGCAGGCAGACACTCCGTAACATCCTTTTGGCATGGTTTCTAACACCTGTTGTGGCATGTTTTTTTTCCATAACCATTAATTTCATCATCCATCTTCATTACATACCTTACCACTAATCAGCTCTCGCTCTTAAACAGGGTAAACGCATTTGGAAAAATAAAATCAGTTTAAAAGGAGGGGCTTAAAGTTTTTTCTGAAAGACGATATCTTTTTCAGTTGGAAGGATATATCGTAGTGACCTGAAATTTATGATTTAATACACAGGTTATCACACCTTTTAAAATATTTACGCAAAATCATGAAATATTGGGTCACCCCGTACAGTATAGGTTGATATAGGCTGGAGAAAAAATTTTAAGCACGGACCAGTTCCAAAGGTAAAATTATTTCCAAAAATACGGTTACCCTGCCTTATTAAACCTCCATACTTGACATAGTTTCAGCAGTGCTATATTCCTATCGCCCATGATAAGCAACTACGCAAAGCTTATTTCTGATAATCTCGACAGGCTTTATAAAAATCTTCCTGAAGATCTATCCCTGGCCCTGCCTGCAGATCGGAAAGAAGACTCCTTTATTTTTGAAGCCTTTGGCAAGATGTGCTGGATTCGTCCTGATGGAGTAACCATGGGCAACGATAAAGAGACCGGAGTACTCGGTGTATTGATCTCACTTTATGCCCTCCATGCCAGTTCTGAGCCATGTATACTTCAGCCGTTAAAAGCATTCAAAGACTTTTCCGGAAGTATGCCTTATGTAGGGGCATTTGCTTCGCATACAGAAAATATTCTTATTCCTTATGTTGAAAAGATCGAAAAGACACAAAATTGCATCATGGAGCGCTTGCAGGGTAATGATGCTTCTGAAATCACAGGAGGAGACTTTTCTTTTTTTGCACGGCCCTTGCCTAAAATAACTCTTTGTTACATATTTTATCGTGCTGACGAAGAATTTCCCCCTTCGGCCACCTGCCTTTTTTCAAATAACGCTCCAAGTTTTTTACCGTTGGACGCATTGGCAGATGTGGGGGAATATACATCAAAGGAAATCATTCAATTGCTGGCTTGAATGCTCTTTATGGCTTGCTTTTTTAAAAAGCTAAATTAATATGATTTTTTAACATGAAATAGTAACAGGAAAAGATGCTTGCCTTAAAAAGTCTGAATATAGGTGTAATATTTCTTTTAATTATGGCCTTAATGTTGTCGGTTAGAGCATATGGGGAAACCGAGCAGGTTGAAGATGATAAAGCCAGACAGAAATTGCTTAGAAGAACTGCCAATATCAGTCTCTGGCGACTGAAAAGGGTAATAGAAAGAGACGGATTCTACAGCGCACGCATTGCCCTTAATATCTGGCGCAGTAATGCAAAGGATGCAGGAACTTTTGATCAATCAAAGTTTGATGAGTTTAAAAAACAGATATATGAAAAATCTATAAAGAGTAATCTCAAGTGCATCGAAACATGCATTCTTAATGAAAATTACACTGATGCAGGGATCTGCCTTCACAGGTGGAAAATCCATTCACAGGAGCTCGGCACATTTGATCCTGTTAAGCATGATGAATTGAAAAAAATAATCGAAGAGGGCAAAGAGAAAAAGAAACAACAAATTGATACGGACTGACAGGGCCTGAACCGCCATCTATAAATTAATAGACTTAAAAAAATTCAAAACGAGACGGCAAAGTAAAAAGCTTCAAATTCAAGGCGCGCAAATCCTGAGGAATGAGGCGTACTAATAGTACGCCGCAGTGACGAAGGATGTAGCGCAACGTCCCGCTGAACTGAAGCGGGAGACTTTTTACGAAGCCGTCACACATTAATTTTTTCACTCTTCAACGCATAGGCAATAAAAATGCCGCAGATAAAGGCTGAGGCCAGATTCACTGTCAAGGTTATGCCCAGCATGATAAGTGCTACAAAGAGATCTTTCCTTTCCGTCAGATCCCGTATCATAAGGGCCAGTTGAGCACCTGCAAAAACAAGAAGAACACCCAGTATAGACATTGGAAGAAGATTAAGTATAACAATGGCGTTCTGGCCGAACAGAATCCCCAGCAGGACAAAAATGCTTCCGATCATTACATTGGCACCGGCTGTGCGGGCACCAAATCTATAGTTGGCTGCAAGGCCGCCTGCACCGTGACACATGGGAATCCCGCCCCATATAAAACTTACGATGTCGGCAATACCCTGGCTGTTAGCTATTGAGCGGTAGGTAGCCCGGTGAGCCCGCTTGCCAAAGTACTCATGCATGAGATCAGTATTGGACAAAATTGCATTACCAATGGTCATGGGAAGCTGAGGCAAAACAAGAGCCGGGATTACCCACATAAGATCGCTCCAGGCCGGCATGCCGTAAGGAAATGGCATGGGCACGTTAAGACCTATTTTCAGCTTACTAAACTCAACCGGTTTGCCGATAAACAGGCCCAGCAGGATACCTGCGGATATCACTATAACTGCTGCCGGAATCTTTTTGTTTTCAAGAAGCAGAAAGGTAAGCGCCATACCGGTAATACCAAGAATAATCCCCATATTAACCGGTCCTAAGTACTGGATGGCAAGATTCGGATCAGGCTTTATCATAAAGGCCAGGCCTTTTGTCATCAATATTATTCCGACACCAAGTTGCACACCTCGAATTGTGCTTTTAGGAGTGTACTTGCCTATTATATGAATCAGGCCTGTTGTACCCATGAAAAGGACGCAGATCCCCATCCAGAGGCTGGCTGATATTATTTGAGTAGGAGTAAGACCTACGGCAATGGCATAGGCTCCGATTACCTTCATGGGCTGTACAGGAACAGGCACTTTAAAGTAGATGCCTGCAATTACATAAAACACGCCAACGGTTACCATAACATTGGTTACGTTAAGGCCGTTTAAAACAATCATGGCAATGGCAATAGGGAGTAAAGTTCCAAGATCCCCGAGTGATCCGGAAAATTCAAGGCGGTTAAAAATAAAGGTCGGAAAAGCAGACTTTGAGTTTTCACTTTCTGTTTTTATATCAGACATAACTTACCTCCCAAATTTTTCAGGTTTTTCTCCCCTTAACATCATGAACACCCAATCCACCATGTGAAAACTGCTCAACAATAATTTCATAAAATTTTCTTTTTTGCATAGGTGAAAGGAGTTCTTTTTCTTCAAGGATGTGCTCAATAACTTCATTTTCAAGTTCTGACTGGCGCCTCAAAATCTCTTTGGCAGTATTATCAAGCTTCGGCCTGTCAAACGGTTCGGCAAATAAAAGATCTGCGAGTTCGGACCGTTTTATATACAGCTTTTTTCGGATATCAGACACTTTGGGCGAAAAGACGCTGCGGATTTCTTGAAGCCGGCTGCGTTGCACTTCAGTCAGGTCAGGTATTAAGTCCAGATACCCCTTGATATTCGACTCTTTCTGTCTGGTTCGCTTCAATCGTGCATAAACAACGGCTAATACAATTGCCATTAAAATCAAGGCGGTAAACCATCCCAAAACAAAGTATAAAATCTGCATCGCTTAACCTCATTTTCTCTGGTCAATAAGATTGAAATAAATATAGCCCATGGAGCATGGCGGAAAATCGCTAAATTCGTCCAGGGTTGCTGTTTTAAGAGACTTTAGAGACTCAATAAGTGTAAAAAAGTTTAAAATAAATTTTGTGACCGGTGCAAAGATCAGGTTTATAATATTTAAGTTTTCGGTTGAGGAAGATGTTATGTCTATTTCCTGCATTAGTTTTTCGGAAAACTTTGCAGGTACACTGTAAAGCGGTGCATTATTTAAAACCGTATCTACTTTTTGCAAATCCTCTAATGCCGAGCTGCACTCAGGGCAGTGTAACAGATGTTGAGTTACATTCTCAAACTGATCAGGATTTAGTTCTTCATCTATATAAGCAGATAACTTTTTTTGAATATCTCTGCATTCCATGTTCTCACCCTTTGTGTTCCCTGTTAATATGTTGTTTTAAATGCCTGCGCGCTCTAAAGATCAGCATCTCCACGCTTGAAATGGAAACATCTAAAACTTCGCTGATTTCACGGTAAGTAAGCCCCTGATTCACCCGCAGGAGCAAGGCTGCCCTCTGATTTTCCGGAATCAGGCTTAATTCCGACATGATATTTTTTAACAGTTCCCGGTTTTCAATCGATTCTAAGGTATTTGGTCCATCAAGCATTTCTTTTTCACCTGCATGATCATTTAATAAACGCAAATATCGCTTGCGGCGCTTTAGCTCATTCACAGAAAGGTTATAAGCTATTTTAAATATCCATGTTGAAACCTTTGTGTTTTCTATCACCTTAAATTTAGAGGCCGCCCTATATATTCTCAGGAAAACTTCCTGTGTAACTTCCTGGGCAGCAGACATGTCCCCAATATAACGATAGACGAAATTTAAAAGAGCATTTTTATACCGATCTACCAGACGCTCGAATGCCTTATGATCTCCATTACCGATGGCTTTAATCAACTCAATGTCCGAATTTACAGTGGAAAAGTTTTTCATTGGCTAATTTCAGAGCTGCCAGGCATTGGAACAACTAACATTCCGCTTTGGCGATCTCTTCTTTATATGGTTAAACAACTCAAACAAAAAAAACTTTCTCAAAAACTTATAACACCAAGCAATTAAATAGGCTTGACATATTAAAAAGAAATTACTATATTACTCAAAAAGAATATAAGGGGTTATCAATGAAATCATTTATTAAAGTCATGAAGGCGCTTTCCGATCCAAACAGAGTTAAAATCGTAAAGGTGCTGCAGCATAAAACCATGTGTGTTTGTGAGCTGCGGGCTGCTCTGGAAATATCCCAGCCTAACGCATCCAAACATCTGAAAATTTTGGAAGAAGCAGGCCTGGTCGATTATCGTAAAGACGGCTTGTGGGTCAACTACCATCTTACAGATGGAATAAACAGTCCCTATGTAGCAAGTATTATGGGAAATCTCAAGCACTGGCTGGAAGATGATCCTGAAATTGCCGAATTAGTGGGAAAAATACCTTTTTTAAACAGGGAAGAGCTGTGCAGGCAGTAAAAATTTTTCCTTCATTATATAACCGTATAAGTATATATAAATTTAAAGCAATAGTTCAGCCACTAAGACACAAAGGCCCGAAGGAAGGATATGAATTATAAATCTGTAGCCGTTTACGGCTTGAAACTTGTCGGAGCGTAGCGTAGATCCCGTCTTTAACGAAAGGAAAGCGGGGAAATTGGAAAGTAGAAATTCGGGAGAGATAACCCAGGCTTCGCCTTTGGCTACGCCGGGCAAGGCCCAGGTACAACAGCATGGCAACCGTGAACGATTACAAAGCATGAAGGCTAAATTTCCAATTTCTATTTTCTAATTTCAAAGTTCCGCGAATGCTTACATTAATTTTAACGTGCCTCTCGTTAAAAACGACATCAAGAGAATTATATTATAATCTTTGTGCCTTTGTGCCTTAGTGGCTGAACTATTACAATTTAAAAACCTGATAATTTTTTAATCGAAAACAGGTACTTCAAATGAAAGAACGAACAAAATTAATATGGATTATTTTAATTTTTCTGGCCAGTTATTACATACCATGGAGCCATCCCGTCATTCGCCAATCCGGCTTTGAAGCATTTATGATGCTTCAGGAATATGCAAGAGAGCATGTTTTGACCTGCCTTATTCCTGCATTTTTCATTGCAGGCGCCATATCGGTATTCGTTTCCCAGGCTTCGGATTTTCAATTTTATAACTCATATTCATGGGAGGCCCTTGTTTATTCTGTGTGCTCTGTTTCAGGACCAGTTCTGCCCGCTTGGCGACGTC
>DAOWEJ010000092.1 GCA_030638575.1 Deltaproteobacteria bacterium
CCTGCAAGGTGCCCCAGTTGTTCCCGGTTCCATCTGACCACAGCCGGGATCAGTTCGGATACGGTGATGAGTGTATCCGGCTCCGATTGTTCAAGTGCTGCCGCCAGGGTGTAGCCCATGCCGAGGCCACCAACGAGAATCCTCAGACGGGATTTTCTTTTAATATGGTTGCATGTAAGCTCAGCCAACGCACTTTCGGAATCGTGGCGGCGGCTGTTCATCAGCTCTGTTCCTGCGGTTCGGATCGAGAATTCCGTGCCTCGCTTCAGCAGTATGACTTCTCCTTTATGTCCGGGGACTTCCGCCCGGTCGATCTCTTCCCAGGGGATCACATTCTTCTCCTCAACCGGCAGATGAATAGCATAGTCTGAATGTTTCTGTTTTTCGGTTTATACCATATTACGTTCCTCATATCATATAATTTATGTTAATTTAGAGAGTTATTTGTTTAAATGACGTTACCCCGTCATGTTTTTCCTGAGTTGCTGTTTCTTTTTGACAAATAAATTCATGTCCTTTAAATCAATATTGAAAAAGGCAGTTTAAAAAGTTTAGATTTGAGGATAGCATGAGAAATATTTTTTGTTTCATAGGGCTGGCAGGAATTTTCCTGCTTATTGCCGGGTATTATTTTGTCGATAATGGTAGATATTTATATTTTCTTGGAATAGCGTTGATGGTAGGAGGATTTATTGGAATCAATAAAACATAATAATTATTGACCAAACTTTAATTTTCTTCAAAAGCCTGCGCATTACGGCGGAAATTGATGTGGTTCCAGTTTTCAGCAATAAATGAAAATGATTTGGAATCAGCGCCCAGGAAAAACAGGCTGTTTGGGTTTGGGTGATGAAGTGCACCCGGCGCATCTATTCTTTATTGTAGTGGCATACAAACCGGATATATAGTTCAAATACCCATTCAACTTAAAAAACTAATGTATGTCAAGCCCTACTATTTTAAGCTTCTAAACTCTTTGGTGACAGGACGAGTCTACATTCTATTCTTATTATTTACAATCAAGGGTTAAACATAGATCTGACCCCATTTTTTCCTGACTCTATGCGCGATTGACCGATTTGCTTGCCGGGCTGTCAAACCATTTAAAGTAGGTTTCCGTGCCATTGCGGCCGGATTCCACCAGCGCTTTTTTCTTGGCATCGGTCAGCGAAAAATCCGTCGTTTTTACCCCCAGGGTATCCACATAAATCGTGCGTTGCCAGTCATCACTGTGCAAATGAGTGTTGGCCTGGCTGGCCATAATGGTTTTGATGAGATTCAGCGAGTAAGATGGAAAATCAGTGATTTCAGCGTGTGCCGGCTCGGCCTGATCCCTGAATACGGCAATTTCCCTTTCCGAATCCAATCGAAACCCCAGGGTCTCCTTATTGTAAACATAGGGGCTGACGTCCAGACCTTTGTTTTTAAGCTGTTTGTTGTGCTTTTTGTAATATTTGGTTTCCAGTACGTGGTCACTTAGATCTTCCTGGGCAACGTATTTTTTACGGTCAAAAAGTTTCACCGGATAGTTATCCAACAGTCCGCCGTCCACATACACATCGCCGCGCGGGCTGCGGTGCGAAGCAAAAAACAGGGGGATCGACATGGAAATGCGCACCGCATCGGCAATGCACATGCGCGGCGTGTGTTCGTGGGAAAACACCTCCGCAAAATGCGTTGAAATATTGGCCCCGATAAAATACATGTCTAGAAACCCTTTTTCTTTTTTCTGTTTCTGCACCTCGGCAAAGGTGGCATCAGGATTGCCGGTCTTCTTCTTAATGAGTTTGGAAATCCATTTTCTGAAAAATGCGCCTTTATGCCACCCAAATTCATTGAGCAGCCGATCAATATCGCGAAATACGCCTAAATCATCATCCATGAATTTTTTAAAATCCAGCTTGTTCATGATGTTCAATGTCTGGGCTGAGGTATAACCTAGCCCGACCAGCACCGCATTGATGGCACCGGCAGAGGTCCCCCCCACCCGCACAATGTTCGACATTATACCCTTTTCTTCCAAGATCTTTATGGCCCCGACATAGGCAATCCCCTTAACCCCGCCGCCTTCAAATATAAGGTTTTTAAATTGATAAGTCATACAACTCCCTCCTTTCTATTTGTGAAGAAATTATTCGCATTCAGATCTGGGGCTCTTCTTTTTTTATAAACCACTCCATTTGCGGTCTTTTACCTTCAACAACGCCTGCTGCCCATAACGATAGGTGGAGCATACCCGTTCCCATGTCCATAGGTCTTTGATATCCCACCAATTTGCCGGGGGTGATCTTCCTTCTGAACGTAAAGTGCAGACTTTAACTAGGCGTAACTTAAGCGTGTTATAGATAAAATTATAACGACTACGCTGCAGTTCCGCCTTTGTCATGTAAACGCATTAAGAAAAATTGAAGAATTTAACTACACCAAGAAAAAGGAGTCAAGCCTACTTTTGACCCCTTTTGTCTCTGGTGCCATTAATAAGCCTGTCCGCTATCGAAGCGCAACTGAAGCTTATAGAAATATATCGAATGCTGTATCAATTACTAATGATATTAGAGCGTTTTGAAATCTCTCAAGTCTTACCAAAGCGAGTCCTGCCTGTTTTAACGCTTCCATTTCTGCAAGGTCTTTTTTACCGGCAACTAACCACTCAAAATCATCTTGAGATAGGTCACCCTGAGCCAATAACTTCGTCCATCGTTTTAGATCTTCTTTTGTTTTATCAAAAAATGCATTGCCATCTTTTTCTGCAGCATCTTTAACTTCTTTCCAGTTTTTTTTGATAAGTTCCTCGAGACCTTTTTTTAAGCTTTCCAAAAAATCGTTGAAATCGGCCATATTATCCTCCTTCAGTTACTTAACATCGCTTTTTTTGATTTTTCCACTTTCCAAACCACTAATGGTGTCGAAAGCATCAGCAACTAACCCTTTGGCTTCTTTAATAAAATGAGTGGATAATGTCGACTCTTTTCTCCATCGCTTTATAAATCCGCCAAGAAGATTCTTATTGGGATCTTTTAGGATCTGCCACTGTTTTGCTGAAAGCTCATTCTTTGGCCTCCCCTTGGCATATTCATAAGCTTTTTCTATCTTTGTTTCCAGTTCTTTGATTTCATTCTCATGAGATGCAGATTGATCAGTTGCCTTGTTCATTAATGCAAGAGCTTCAACTTTCAGTGATGTGGCCTGCTTATAGGCGAAATGACTGTATGGCGCAATATAGCTGCATGCGTAGAAAGTCAACGAGATGAAGATAAAAGCAAATGAAATAACTCCAAAGGTTTTGTTTTTTGGAAAATTCGAACGCATTTCTTCCTCCTTTCCTTATAGATTTTATGGTTATTAAACTATCCTCATAATACGCTCTCGGGGACGCTCTTCAGGTTTAAGGTTTCCAAGATTACTCAAATATAATATAAGATAGTTGTACAATATAAATCAAAAATAGATGCACTACGCACTTGTCACATCATTTTAATAAAACTTTAAAACTAAAAGGCGTCCCACTGATTTTACACTTCGATCCACTCACCGTGCTTTGACAGGATTTTCAACCATGTCCCCAACAGGAAATGATTTGTCGGGCGAGTACCGAAGCGGTGATCGGCCCGGAGAACTTTTTCTGGCTTGTTTCCGTAGACAACATCGTTCATAGTGATCCCCCCTTTTGTGTCTTTAAAAAAATAGAATGCTAATTTGATCTCCATGTCCACATCTTTGTATGATAAAGATCATAGCCGAAAACCAAAAAAACATCCTGATGGCCGCTATATATGGTTCCTTGTAAAAATATTCTCTTATGGCTGGACAGACGGATGGGGAGTCATTTTAAAAATTTCCTCATTTGTGGATTCAGTAATATATCTGGTAATACTTTCCACTTTTGTTTTCATTGGCTCACTTTCCAGCAGCTTCAACATTCCATTTAATATCTCTTTGTCGATTTTTGTTGCAGTGACGACATTATCAATGCCGCTATTTTTAACGATTGCTTTAAACGAAAGGATGTCTCGAATTCCGACTTTCCGCAATTTTTCGATATCATCCTGCAAATGAATTAGAAGAATCGACTGGGAAATGAAATCACAAAGCATACTGTAACAGAATGCTAAATTCTGTTTTAAAAAATTAAGATCAGCGGAAGCTAAGTTTTGTGCATCCGTGATACCTATTTCCCGAAAACGATATGTCTTGTATTCGCTCATACCTTGAATTTTGCTGAGCGGCACTTGAGTCACATCAGGTTTCTCTAATTTAAAAAACTTTAATGCTTTGTCTTCAACATATTGCAGTGCCTTTTGCGGGAAAAAACCGATGAGGAAGAAAAGGATGGGTGCAGAGTTGACGGGCCAATTGTTCATCAGAAAATAGGCGATTGAAATGGAAAGCGTTGTGGCAAGAAGAAAACGAACCAGATAACTTACGAAAGTTCGGGGATACAAATCATTCGCATGCAGCCGAAAGGCAGCATCCTTTAGAGAAAAGATTAAAACCCCCAAAAAGCTGAATGAAAGCGCGATAAAAAACGGCACCCTGTAAATAATGTACTCTGATGCTATCTTATCAGTAGCGAATTTTGATATGGCATTAAAATGATCAGTAACCAACTCTTTTTTAGAATCAAGATAAACTTTTACTTTTTCAGTGGTCACATTTTCTGATTCCAGTACCAGATCACCGGCAGCATTCTCAAGTTGCTTGTATAGTTTTCCATATCGATACGGCTGGATATAAATATTATCTTTAAACGGGAACTCATATACCGTGATGAACATTAAAATAATAACACAACCTTGAAGAATGAGCGGCGGAAAAAACCATCTGGCCATCAGAGCATTGATGTTTTGATCGCCATATTTCATTATAGCTGCCCGATCACCTTTTTGAAGCGGTTCAAGAATGTTATTGTAAAAATAGTACATTGCAATTATTACAAAGATGCATCCAAGTATCACGCCCGCTACAATAGAATCCCAAAAGGATATTTTATTTCTTAGATGATCTTGGCGTTCGTTTTTAATCGGTTCTGTTATATTATTTCGTTGATCAATTTCAGTTATTTCGTTAACGTATGAATGATGCATGTAAAAGCAAGCACTCACAGTTGCAACATTTATTAAAATAAATAGAATAAATATCCACCAGAATATATTTTCGGATTTATCTAATTTTCCAGGCTCGTTAGCCATTTTATCCCTCCTTCTGTTATATTCAACCTCCTGGATAATTCCGTCATCTTCATTCCCAAGTCATGAACTGCCCAATGCCGAATTCAGCGGCGCGGCTTTTTCGCGTCCGCTGAAGTGACATGATGTCGGGCATTCTTGTCATTATTTTGAACGTTATAGACTATCATATTTCTAAAAGAAAAGAGGTCAAGTCTACTTTTGATCCTTATTAATACTGTCTTCTATTTTCCCTATATATTTTTAATTTTCCTGTCATATTTTAAGCTTAGAAACTCTTTGGTGAGATGCTTAAACCCCCATTTAAATGTGGTCACACATTTCAGATAATTGATAAGTATAATACCACCTCTTTTTTTGTTTATTACCCAAAATTGCTGATTCTTAAAGTGACCTTTACTCCACCTTCAATGGCATTGGCAATTTTTGGATAAATACGTCGATATGCATCGCGAGATTTTCCGACAAACCCATCACCGATCTGGTTATTGTTCAATGTATCTCCGACCAGTATACATCCCTCGGTGTTCCCTCTTTTATTTCCCGTGTGAATATAAATCCAATCAAAATTAGGTACTTTTTGCAACCAGAGCATACCCAGGTGCATTTCTCCATAAAGATTCGCGTATCTTTGTGACAACCGACCTTCGTTACGTAAAGTTAGCTCATAAAGACCATCAGGAATTCGGGTCTCTCCATGAGCCTTTTTTATCCTCTTAGTATCTTCTAATGTGAAGCAGACAAATTCACCGTCAAGAAACAAAGATCCGGTGGTGCTTTCCTCACTGGTACTATTCCGCATAATGTGTAGGTGCATATGTCCTCCATTCCATTTGTTTTAGGATATTTAGTCCACAATTCCCCTTTTTCTCCAAGGTGGAGGTTTACCAAGTCTTCGCGATTGGGCGATGTTCCATCTGTTGATAGGATAACTTGGACCAAAAGGTCTGTAACAAGAAAAGACTTGAACCGTGGGTACCCAACGATAAGTAACTCATCACGGTCCTTTAAAGGACGCAAACATATTGTATGGCTATTTCCTAAAACCTTTGACAATACATGTAACATTTAATCTGCATTACCTGAAGGTTCTGGTTTTTCCTTCACATCGGGATCACGCTCCCAACCCTCATTTTACAGCTTTAAGCTTTCAATGGCAAACACATCTCCATTTGCATCTAACTCCGGCAAAGCTTGATATTCTGAAACCCGGCACTGATAAAGCTTGTACCCTTTGACCTCCTGTCCGGCTTCGTTCAAAAGTACAATCCGAATATTTCTGCGAAAGTTCTTCAGGTGCATGAGGCGTCGCCCTGATAGTTATTGACTGCACTGGCCCAGTTTACAAAATCTGGATCTTGGGTGACACCTCGCTCAAGTGTTATTGCATCGTAGCTTGTTCGCGCAGGCGATTTGCGATTGGTGCTTTCGTCTCCTGATTCATGGTGTTCAAAGAGGGCAATTGTTTTCTTAAGCATACTAACTTTGCTAATGCCTGCTACCGGCTCGGTTGAACCCACAAAATAGACGCGAAATTTGAAATTCTTATAAGGGTCAAATCGATGAGTGTTGATAGGAAATTTCGCGACTCATACCTCCTTGTTCGTCATGACTGTGATTGTCCGGCCAGCTGGCTTATCTTGATTATGACAAACTCCACCGGCTTCAATGGGGCAAATCCAACCAGGATATTTACAATTCCCAGGTTAAAGTCATTTTGTGTGGTGGTTTCTTTATCGCACTTTACCAGAAAAGCTTCACCCGGTGTTCGGCCCTGAAAAGCAACCTATCAGAACAATCCCATCATGAAAGCCGTGATATTCAAGCGGATTGACGACCATAGCGGCTCATCGTTCGGTTCAAAAATGACCCATTTCAAATTTTGATAGAGCGTTTCTTCGATTAAAAGTGCCATCCGTCGAACCGGTACGTATTTCCACATTCCGTGAAAAAAGGGGTCAAGTCTACATTTTGCTCTTATCGTTTATTATCAATGGTTAAACATAGACTTGACCGGTTTTGTCTCTAACCTCATTTCTTCAAGAAGCCCTCCAGAATTGGACTGCAACTATTTCAAAGGAGTATGGAATAGGAGATTGAGGAATGAAAGGGGATGCTATTAGGATGAACAGAGATTTTATAGAGACAGCAATGAGCGCTTTGCGGCGGAAGATGAAGCTGAATAGAAAAACCGAAATCCTTAGCCTCCAGTTTCATTTATTTCAGCAAGAATCCTTTGAAATAGTCTTTTAAACTCCCAACAGAACAAACGCCTGTCAGGAGCAAGGTTGGCACATTTTGAGGGGTTTATCCATATGGAACCTCTTGATTAGAGGTTAAGAAATGGAACAGTATATAAGTATGAAACTTTAAAAGAGAAAGGTCAAGATAAATCGGTTTTAAGTGTAGCTTTTTTGGAGAAAAAGGGGTCAAGTCTACTTTTGACCCTTATTAATACTGTCTTCTATTTTCCCTATATATTTTTAATTTTTCTGTCATATTTTTTAAGCTTCGAAACTCTTTGGTGACAGGACAGGTCTACATTTTGCTCTTGTCGTTTATCATCAAAGGTGAAACATAGACTTTACCCCTTTTTTTCTTACCTCCGGCAATAATATGATGAAGCGCACCCGGCGCATCTGTTCTTGATTGGTGTGGAATACAAACCGGAATAATAGTTCAAGTACCCTGTCAACTTATAAACTAATGTATGTACGCAAAGCCCTCCTTTTAAAAAAGCAGATACCTTTTTCTTTAGCGAAGCACGAATCCGTCCTTTAAAGGATCTTCCGGGTCGATGAGAAATTCATTCCGTCCGGTAATGCGGGCGGTTCCTTCCACTTCCGGAATAATTGCTTCATGGGGGCCGAACCGGGTGGTCCGGACAACACGTCCCGTGAAGCGGGTACTGATGATGCTTTCGATTGAGATCGGTTCATCAATCTGGATTTCTCCCCGGGCGTGATGAATCGCAAGGCGCGCGCTGACGCCCGTGCCGGTTGGGCACCGGTCCACTTCCCCCTCGGCGAATACGCAGACATTGCTGCTGTGTGTGTTTTCGGAATGGGCCGGGCCGATA
>DAOWEJ010000116.1 GCA_030638575.1 Deltaproteobacteria bacterium
CTCATCTACTGCGTTGTAGCGGTTTTTCAGGAACTCGACATACTATATGTATAGTCTCGTCCCTGAAAAACCGCTACGCCTTGTATATGAGCCTTTTTACTTAGCAATCCGGCGCTTATTCAAAGACTTTTTACGAGATCATCAATTTATAATAAGTCGTTTTTTTAAAAGTATTTTAAGAGATGATTTTAGTTTAAAAACAAAGCCGGTTACTTTAAGCTTTGTAAGAGAATTTCAGCTCTCTTTTTTTCCATTCTAACAAGAACATAGTAGTAATTAGGCAACCCATAACTGCCATTTCTATCGAACCAGCGTTCAATCACTTCCGTGAAATTAAGTTCAGTATCTGATAGTGCCTCCATAAGCTGGGCGGAGTATTCACCACGGGTCGTGCTGATAATAAGATCATGGCTGGTTATATGAGTAATAATGGTTTTGCCAAGCTCTGCACGGGCACGCATGATTGCCTGGTTCCATGCATCTTTGATGTTTCGGGTAGGGCCGGAGATACCAACAGCGTAAAAATATTGATCATCGACAGGAATTGAATTTACCCAGTTGGGGATGGTCTCGCTTTTTTTTTCAGGCTCCGGGGTTGTGACACAACCAGCAACCGTGAGTAAGAGGCACAGGGCCAAAATGCAGGGAAGAAGGAAATGCCTTAATTTCATGTTTGCCTTTTCTTTTATATAGAGTGATAGTAAATTACATTGAAAAAATAATATAAGATAAAACGACTGATGTATCAAGGGGAAATTCAGTTCATAAGCATCCTTTCATGTAATCGCTCTGCTCGCATGCAGAACGCTTCGAGTTTTGCGGTTATCAATTGGGGAAAGGGGGAGCCGTCACTTTCAATGGCCAGAAACGGCAGGTCTTCAATCTCGGTCAGGACTGAGCGAAGCTGCTTATTTTTCGGGTCCGTTTTCAGCTTTCCTTCCTTGTTCATTGTTTCGTTTAAAATTGCTTCAGAAAGGCGGTTGGGCATGCAACCAAAAGGCCCTATAGCTATTACTCCGCAGGATTGGGTAGCTATTTCCGATAAGGAGCTTCCCACCGTCAGGATGGCTTCACCTGTCAGGTTTGGAGATATATAAGATTTGCCATTATTAATTATTGACTTTGTGTTTATCGGTTCCGAGTGAACTAATTCAGACCGGGATAATACGGACTTTATACGTTTTTCGTCTCTGGCCATGAACTTTTTTCTGACAAAGAACCACAGCTTCTCCGCTATTGACATTTGATAGTCGGACAGCCCTTTTCCTAAAAGATAATCGGAATAGTGTATCCATTCTATAATTGGTGAGCAAATGGTGGCAAATCCTTTCTTTGCGAGGCGTTCGGTTATAAACTGGCGAGATAAAGAGTCTCTTCTGACAAATATTTCCCCGGTCAGCAGAATCGTGGGAATCTCCTTTGGTGGACGCTTCATGGGAATCTTGCCGAGAATGTCGGCCGTCTTTGCAAGTTGTTTTTTCAGTGGTGGAAAAGTTCCTTTTTCGAGTTCTCGGGCTATTAAACACAACTCATCGTCAAATATCTTCATTGCCGTATCTGTGTCACTTGAATTTGTCAGGATCATCGAGCGGATGTCTTCCATTACGTCTGATACAGTGAGCGCCCACCACGCCTTTCTGTCGTAACCGTTGTCCAGTCCCATATATGAGTTTTCAGATGACAGAGAGAGTAGTGCAACATCCGGAATCTCAAGTCTTTTTATCAGATCTTCCATAAAGACTGCATACTGGCCAAACCGGCAGGGGCCGGAACCTGTAGCCATGAAATAGAGCAAAACTTCACCGTCTTTTTTCCCATTGTTGATATAGTTAATCAAGGATCCTGTTGTTAGTATCAGCGGGAGGCACTCCTTGCATGAAGTATTCCCGCGGCCTATTTTTAGTATTGCTTCATCTGCAGGCATATGTCCCTTTGCATTGATACCGATTCCGTGAAATACCGGTTCCATTAATTGTGTGGCTATTTTGCCCATTGAAGGAAGGAGCAGTGTTACACGAGGATCTGTAAGGGGTATGGAATCGCCGGAGGATGTGATTACTTTTGCAGTACCGTTGTCGAGCACCATCCGGGCCGGGCTGAATATTTTCTTTTTTGCCGGGATCTGTTTGCCGGCTTCAAGCTGTCTGTATGCAGTGATAATATCAAGAAACGCTTCGATCCTGGTTTCCAGACCGGCGTCAGCCGTATGGCTGTCAAGCTCGAGTGTCAGGGAGGGCTTCCTGCCCATGATTTCTCTGAAATATCCGATAATAAATGAATCCGGGCCGCAGGAGAAGTTGGTGATGTAAGTACCGAAAAGCTGAGGATGCTTTTTTACGAACCGGGCGGCTTTCAGTATTTGCCTGCCCATACCCCAGTACATATGACGCTTTGGATTTTCATCTTCAAAAGGAAGAAAATCGAAAGGTATAACAAGAATGCCCCTTGAAGCAAGCTTGCGCGGAATTCCCATGTGTGCTTCTTCAACAAATCCATTATAAGAACGGGCGAAAATAACCACTCCGATTTTAGCAGGATCGGCTTTAAGCTCAATAAGAGCCTTTTGTCCTATCGCCTTCATTTCGTCCATGCATTGTGTCTGTTGCATTAAAGCTTTTTTAAAGGCATCCCTGGCAGCCTTTCTGCTTACTCCCATTTTAGAAGCGGTTTCAAGCAAAGGCTTCTTTGCCGATTCGAGCCCTTTGGTAAGGTCAAGAATGGGGGTTAAAACCTTCAACCCTTTTTTCCTTAGCCTATCAAGTTTTTTACGGAATGTTGTCTGGAGATAGAAGGTTTCTCCCTGGACAAAAGGACAGATTTGGGATTTGCCAGTGGCGTCTTCGACAGGAATTGATTTAAAGTGGGGCAGAAAAATATAATCCGGTGAATTTTCCGATTCGAGAAGCGAATAGAAAAACCCGTGTGCCAGTTCTGCCGGATAGCAGAAAGCGGCGTTTCGCCGGTCAATTCCTTCCTGGGAGGGGTAATCCGGTACAACCAGCTCAAATCCCAGTTCTGTGAAAAAAGTGGAATAAAGGGGATAATAGGTATTTACTAAAAAACTCTTGTTTATTCCAACCTTTCCCCTGTAGGTTTTGTCTGTTTTTTCCGGTAGTTTTGCGCCGTATTTTTCAAATATAAGTTGCTGCCTTATACGGACAAGATCGAGTTTTTCAATGTTGTAGCTTACATTATGTCGCAAGTTGTAATACCGGTTGCAGGCGCCGCCAAAAGGGTACTTCTTTTCTTCAAGTTCGATCATCGCTATTTCACAGCGCCTGTCACATTTTTCCTTCCCCCCTTTGCAAACGAAAGGTTTGCGGTATATTACCTCGCGATTGACAAGGGTTGACAGGTCAAAGCTCTTTTCTTTCATGAGGCCTGTTTCAATTCTCTTTTTAACCTCAAGTGCAACACCAAAGGCGCCCATGAGACCGGGTTCGGGCGGTACAATTATCGGCTTGCCCACAAGTGCTGCCATGGCAAGGGGTACTGCCTTGTTGTAGCAGACCCCGCCCTGCATAAAGACTTTTTTCCCCACAGGACGATTACCCTTGACCCGGTTTGAATAGTTCATGCATATGGAATAGACCAGCCCGGCGATAATATCTTCATGCAGGACTCCCTCGTGTATAGCGTTTTTAATATCAGAGGCAATGAAAGCTGCACACTGGTCGTTAAAATTAGGCGGATTTTTTCCTTTCACGGCCACTTGAGCAATATCTTCCATTTCCACCCCAAGGGTTTCAAATGCAGATTCTTCCAAAAAAGATCCCGTCCCGGCGCTGCAAGCCTCGTTCATGGCATAGTCCGAAGGAACACTGTTAGTGATATAAGTATATTTAGCGTCCTGACCACCGATTTCAAAAAGGGTGTCCACCTGTGTGTCAAAATATACGGCAGCACTGGCATGTGCTATAATTTCATTGAGCACTCCATCCGTAAGTGCATGGAGACCGGCAATCTGGCGACCTGAACCGCAAACTCCAAGGCCTATGACAGACATTTTGTATGGATCTATTTTATTTTCTACCTGTTTAAGGATGGAAGAATAACATTGACGGGAAGCACCTACAGGATCTCCGCTTGTACGAAGATAAACAGAGGCAAGTATTGCATCGTCATCTTTTCGTAATAAAACAGCCTTGGTGGTGGTAGAACCGACATCAAGTCCCAGAATACATACATCTCCGGAACGAATTTCACCGGTATCCATGGTTTTAAATTCCACCATGTTTTCAAAATCACGTAATGGGGAAAGGCTTTCAAAGGAGAGAACCTCAGTTAGAAACAAATCTGATTCTCCTGTAAACGGGGCGGTTTTATTTTCCATAGCCCAAAGCGCCGCACCGAGTGCCTCAAAATAAGGGGCTTCCTCAGGAACAATAAGTCCTGGAATTTCACGATGCAGATACTCAATCATCATCCTGTTGAGAGCAGAACCGCCCGTAATCATAATATTTTGCTGCTTAACCTTTTTCAGCAGTTCAAGGATTTTGTTTGCCATCATCTTGCAGAGACCGGCGGTAACTTTTGATTTGGGGATACCTTTATTTGTAGCGTGGGTGCAGTCAGACTTGCAGAAAACAGAACAGCGTCCTGAGACATGATGTGGGTCCTGAGTAGCAGCCCACTCGGCCGCCTCTTGCAGTGATACATTCATTCTTCGCAGTTGCTGAAGGAAAAATTCTCCGGTTCCGGAGGCGCACTTATTGCCTGTGATAACATTCGATATCTTGCCTGAAGGGTTCAGAACATATGCCATAAAGGTCTCGCCGCCTGCAGAAACAATGGCCGGGCACGAGATGCCGGAGGGTTTTAAATATTGATATGCATATTCCGCAGCTTCGGGTTCCGGTATAGATGACATATTTACGAATTTTCTAAATTTTCGGCCTGTTGCGGCGATTCTGTCAAAGGAGGCAAGGTTAAAGGGCTTGAGAACGGAAAGGAGAGTTTCCTTGGGATTTCCCTCGTGAGGACGAATCGAATACTTGACCAAACGAGGCTTTTTTTCTGTGTTTTTTTCATTGCCCGGATCTTGTTCCAGCTGGACAACCGATATAGTCGATGCTCCCAAACACATGCCCAGCACTTTTATTTTTCCGGGCTCTTCTATTTTTCTATCGGGCCTCAACTTATGACCTCCTAAACCCTTAAAAATTGCTATAAAATTTTACGGATTGTCCCTGGTGAGAAACCGCGAATGAAAAAATTAATAGTTTTCATTACTTTAGTTTTGACCTGCATGCAAGTTCAATATTAACGTTTAGTTTTTTTTAAGCCTCTTTCTTGTCTTCTTTTTCCGCCACGATTTTGTTAAGCCAGGCTTTAATCACAGCATGTACCAATGTTGCCAGGGGGATGGCAAAAAACAGTCCCCAAAATCCCCAAAGCCCGCCAAACAAAAGCAGCGCCACAATAATTGCCACGGGGTGAAGGTTTACAACTTCGGAAAGAAGCAGTGGAACCAGCAGATTGCCGTCTAAAACCTGTATTATTGTATAGGCCAGCAACGTATATAAAAATTCAGAGCCCATGCCCCACTGGAAATAGGCAATCAGGGTCACAGGTAAAAACATAAACGTTGCACCGATGTAGGGTATGAGAACCGACAAACCTACGAATAATGAAAAGAGCATGGCAAACTGCAACTTAAGAAGTGTGAAAGTTGTGTAGCTTACACCCCATACGATGATAATTTCCCAGATCTTACCACGTACATAATTTCCCACCTGTAGATTCACCTCATGCCACACCTCGACCGCCATCCCGCGGTTATCAGGAAGGAAACCTGTAATCCAATGTAAAATCTTTGTCTTGTCTTTAAGAAAAAAGAACACCAGCAAAGGCACAAGAATAAGATAGACCAGGATAGTGATTAATCCACGAACGGATGCCAGTGATAATGAAAGGATACGTTGTCCCAGATTTGTGAGTTCAGAACCCACAAGGTTAAGAATCTGTTTTATCTGCGGAGCGGAAATAAGATCCGGATACCGCTCGGGCAGAAGTATTAATTCCTTTTGTACTCTGGCAATCATTAAGGGGAGTTCGTGCAGCAACTGTCCGATCTGTTTTGACAATACGGGGAGCAATCCGGTTATCATAATCAGGATGCAGGCTATAAATAATGTAAATACCACCAGTACGGAAGCTATGCGTGGTATTCGGCAGCGCTGGAGTATAGATACCATTCCTTCAAGCAGATAGGCAATCACAATGCTTGCAAATACCGGAATCAGCATATTCCCAAGCAGAAAAATAAATACAAACCCAAGCAGAAGGAGAAAGCCCAGAATAACGACCTGGGGATCGGAAAAGTATCGGTTTAACCATTCTTTAAAAAGCTGAATCATTAGTGATATCTCATAAAAGTAAAGTTTGACGGTCTCGTAAAAAGTCTTATCTACCGCCTTGTAGCAGTTTTTCAGGAACTCGACATACTATATGTATAGTCTCGTAGTCTCGACCCTGAAAAACCGCTACGCCTTGTATATGAGCCTTTATACTTAGCAATCTGGCGCTTATTCAAAGACTTTTTTTACGATTTCATCAAGTTTTAATCTAAATATTTCTTTATCATTTTTTCCCAAGATATAAAATCAATTTTATTCAAAATAGTCTCTTTTTATAGATAAACGGCTTTCTAACTTCTGCTGTTTCTGGTAGTAAGTTGAGACCTTTGCAAAACGGCACTTTTCGAAGTCTGCGCTTATCTGCCCGATTTCTGCGTCAGGCTCAAATTTCGGCACGCAGTGAAGCTTTAGCGCTATCCTCGATCCGCCTCAGGCGGACCTGTGGTTGAAATTTTCGCCTTCCTTGAACTCGAACAAAAATTACCATTTTTCAAAGGTCTCAAGTTGTTGGTAGGTGGTTAAGAGGTTAAGTGGTTGGATAAAAAAAAATAATCGGATATAGAAAAATTACAATGTCTAAATCCTTATATAAAAAGGTATCTATCGCATCTCTTATAATGATGGCTTCGGTTTTTTTGAGCCGTTTGATTGGTATTTTCCGGGAGATGGTTCTTGCATATATCGGCGGGGCCGGAGGCGAAGTGGATGCCTATCTGGTCGCTTTTGTTATTCCGGATATATTAAATCATGTTGTTGCCACCGGTTTTCTTTCGATTACCTTTATTCCGATTTTTTCACATTATCTTGTCCAAAACAGGGAAGATGAGGGCTGGAAAATTTTTTCCACTATTCTAATCTGCTTTGGAAGTCTCCTTGTTTTGTTTATCACTATTTCAATTATTTTTACCGATGATTTTATTTCAATAATCGCTCCAGGGCTTGATGATCCGGTTTTAAAGAAAAGCGCTGTAAGAATGACACGGATTATCATGCCTGCCCAGTTTTTCTTTTTTGTCGGTGGACTTTTTATGGCAGTACAATTTGCAAAGGAGAGATTTTTAATCCCCGCTCTTGCGCCGGTTTTGTATAATATAGGGATCATTACGGGGGGAGTAGTACTTGGTCCATGGATCGGTGTGGAAGGGTTTTCCTGGGGCGTTCTGGCAGGTGCATTTGTAGGCAATTTTGGCATTCAATACATAGGAGCCAAAAAAGCCGGTATGAAATTTTATCCGGCATTTAATATCAAGCATCCTGATTTGAGAAAATATATATGGCTGACCCTGCCTCTTATGGTGGGCCTTACAATGACATTTTCCACGGAATTCTTTTTAAAGTTTTTCGGATCATATCTTCATAGGGGAAGTATTGCGAGCCTTAATTATAGCCTTAGGATCATGCTTATATTGGCCGGTTTATTTGGTCAGGCTATGGGAATGGCATCATTTCCATTTATGGCAAGGCTGGTGGCTGAGCAAAAAATAGAGGAAATGAATAACCTTTTGAATAATACATTAAAATATCTATCGTTGGTTATTCCTTTTTCGGTTTTACTGATGGTTCTCAGGCATGAAGTTGTTCTGATTCTTTTCCAGAGGGGAAGATTCGATGCAGCGGCAACCGAGATTACTGCCGGCTTACTTATTTTTCTTTTGGCCGGAGCATTTGCATTTTCAGCCCAGACAGTGGTGGTCAGGGGATATTATGCCATGCAGAACACGATTTTCCCCGCAGTTTTTACAACAGTTACGGTTCTACTGAGCATACCGCTGTATATTTATGGAATGCAAACCATGGGGGCTAAAGGAGTGGCTATGGTCATCTCTATTTCCGCCATTTTTCAGGTTACGCTTTTATATGCTTTCTGGAATAGAAAAAGTGAAAATAAAGAAAGCCGCGGTGTTTATAGTTTATTTGCAAGAATGATTTTACTTAGCATTATAATCGGTGTTTTACTTGAATGGTTTAAAATAAAAATGCTGGCAGGCATTGATTCAGGGACATTTACAGGAAACCTGGTCATTTCGGCAGTGACAGGTGTGGTATTTTCGGTAATCTTTTTATTAGCCGGGCATATTTTTAAAATAAAAGAGATTACTGAAATGGTGAACAAGCTTGAAAAAAAATTTAAGGAAATTTTTGTTCATCAGTAGGCTCTGTTTCTATTTTATTTTGGTCGGGAAGTATGGGCTGGAATATTTTTATTGGAAGTTCTAGGGTTCTTTTTAAAATTCCAAACACACCGGCTCCTACTGCCGTTGGAGGAAGGGGGGTAACTGTCGGATTTGCGGGATTCCCTGTAACTCTGAACGGAATAGAGATCAGCTTGCCTCCAAAGATATGGTTTACAATGGGGATATGCTTGATGATGGAGTCGACGGTTTTAAAAGGCGCTACAAGAACAACTATATCCATCTTTTCACGGATAAGATCAATATAGCCTTCGCAGACTATGGTCATTGAAGAACCATCAATGACACATTTTTTAAAGGAAAATTCCCCCTTTTTTACATCTCCCTCGGCCTTAATAGAGCTATAGGCAAATCCTTCTTTAACCACATCGGGAAGTTTCCCCTTGAAAATTTCGGTGACATTCAAAAGAGCGAATATTTTTGCCAATATTCCGTAGCGATAAATGCGTCCATCTTCGGCATAGAACTTTAAATTTCCATTTAGGGATCTGGCTATCTCTTTAGTGTTTGATTCGGCAAAGAGTTTCCCTGAAAGATCAAAATTACCTATTGCGAGTCGATTTTTTTCCAACAGACAGGCAAGGGCAGGGTCCAGCTTTTGATTTTCGGCAACAGGGTAGAAATAAAATTCTTTATCTCTTCGAGATATTTTCACAGACCCCGGAACTGAAATGCCGCATAGATTAGCCTTTGTGAAGTCGATGAAGATCCTGTCATGTTTAAGAAAGATATCAGCATGAGCCGGGTTAAAGGTGAAGTCTCCCAAGGTGAAATGTTTTGATTTGATTCTTAAAACTCCCTGTACAGGCAAAAGCCATGGTTTATCATCGGGAATATCCTCTTCTTTTTTATTTACATACTCTATGATCTGATCGACCTTCTCCCAATTAGTACTATCAGCCTCAAGTTCCATATAAATCCAGAGAGATTCCTTCGATAAAATGATACTCCCTTGAGCAGCAAGGTTGCTTTCACCCAATGCCAGACTTGCCGATTCTATGATGAAGTTGTTTTCAACAGCGCCCGGGGATGTGGACTCTACGGCATTGAATTTTCCGGTAAAAATCGATATGGGGTCTTTGAAGATGGTTGAATTTATAACAATATTTTCTACTTCGCCGTTCATGCGGATTCGCAAGTTTTTTGGATTAAAGATAGGGCCGTTTAAATCGAGATCATCAAGTGTAACCAGGCCTTCAATGGTTTTAAAATCCTTTAAAACAGAGGCAAAGTTCTCAAAGGAGAGCAGCCAGGGATAGATTTCTTCCATCTGTAATCCGGATGGGCCGGATTTAACTTCAATATGAGGTTCATATTTCCATGTGATGCCGCCTGAAAGCTGAGAAAACGTGGATTTCCCTATATCAGCGTTCAATTTATCAAATGAAAGTTGAGTCCCTTTATAGGAAAAATTGTCACCTTTAATCTGCATAGGATATGGAATGCGCCCATATCGTGCATGCAGATCAATTTCTGAAGCATACACACCAACGTCAACAGATTGACTATCTCCGTCTAAAATCATTTTTCCCAACGCACTTCCCTGAAATTCTTCTATTTGCGAGAGTTCTTTCAAAAATGGTTTGTTTTCTACAAGGCGCTCAAGGATTTCGGGAAGCTGAGACAGGTCAGCCTGAATTACTGTTTCTACATAAAACGGCAGGTTATCTTCAAATCCTAATTCCAATACCCCCTTGGTCCCAAAGGAATTTCCCAAACGCGCTTTAATATTTTCTCCCATCAGAATACCATTGGAAATGGTCACGCTGCCATCGACATCTTCCAGGTCAAGGAGTGCTGCAGGGATAAAAATATTTCCATCACGCAGCTTCCCCCTGATAAAAATATTTTCAATTTTTCCCATATCCGCTGGGGACCTTCCGTAAGATTTAAACGTGATTTCAGGGATATTGCCACCCTTTACTATGTCAAAGATGTCTTTTGTGATACCACTATTTTCTGCCGCAGCAAGGGCGACTTTGCGTGTTGAGACGACATCTACATTTCTGGCGTTTATATCGAGACTTATCCGTTTCGTCCTCCGGTTTAAGAAAAATTCTCCGGATGCACTGAGCTTCGGGTAATCAAGAAGCAGCCTGGAAAGAGAAACCGTTGTCTCTTCCTCATCCATATCCAATTTGCAGGCAAGGTTTTTAACTTTTATAGAAATATTCTCATTTCCCTTAAATAAGGTCAGATAGGATGCAAGGCTTTGCACCTTTGTGTGCAATACATGATGTTTGTCTAATTTATAACCGATATTCAGGTTGATTCCGGCATCTGAAACCTTCAAAACAGTATCGGGAAAAAGGTAATCGATCAAAATTTTAGGGTTAAAATGTGTCAAATCAACCTGACCTTTGCTTGTAAATAGATGTGGATTAATCAACCCCTTAATAGAGATATTTTTCCACAGGTTTGATTTACAGGTAAGGTCAATTGTGAGTCTGTTTAAAATGAGTCTTGTATTTGCATTAATATTTATAAATTTAAAGGAAACATCATTTTCATCATACAGATTCAACCTGCCGTCTTTCACCCCAATAAGAAAGCTGGGCTTATTTAATGCAGGATATGCCAGGGCATTAGCCAACATTTCCCTTGCAGATGAAGGGGAGATACCAACCTTTCTTTCCTTTAGTCCGGTCAGGAGCTTTATATTAAAGTTTGGGGTTATAAGCTGTAACCTGGAAATCCGTATATCACCTGTAAATAAAGAAAAAATTGCAGGATAAATTTTCAAATTTGCTAGTGTTCCTGTGACATTTCCAGGAATGGATAAACTTGCCTGATGAATTACAGCATGGGGACGCGGAAAATAAAAAAGATCAACCTTTTCATAGTGTAGTTGACCTCCTGTTTGTTCGGAAAAATGTATAAGGATTTTTTCTTTCGCCGATTCCAGGTTGATAAGCATCGGTGAAACAAGAATGAAAATAAGAAATGCAACCAAAAGGATTCCCATGCCTCTGGCTGCCCAGAGAAATATCTTTTTATGTTTGCTTATCATAAGTCTTTTTTAAATCATCTAAAGTAGTATGCAAAGGATTTACTGAGAGCCTGTCAAAAATTTTTATTATTCTTTTTGATAGCCTGTTGTATGGAAGACAATTTGCGGGTCCATGGTGATAATTTACGGATCTCTTCCGGCAATTCATTTATGGCGGACAATGCTTTTTTTCTGGTGGGGTAGGCGCCGTAAAGTAAAGGGTACCAGCTTTTGTCGCGGTATTTGGTCTTATAATAAGCAACCTTGTTTAAAAGGTGATATTTTTTAGCAAATTTGTGAACCGACTTTTCATTTCGCAGACCGATAATCTGTAAAGTGTAATATGACGGATTTTGGGCCATGATCCAGCTTTCACGATGGATTCCTTTAGTCTTTTTGGGCTTAACGGGAGTAACTTTTTCACTTTTTTTAACTTTTTGAGCCGGGCGGGAAAGCTCTACAGCGCTTTTTCTTGTTTGAGCCTTTGATTTTAAAGATATGGGTTCTTCGGGTTTGGCTGCTTTATCTTTTATAGCAACAGGGGAGGGGATAGCTTTTTCACTACTTTTATTCGTGGTAACAGCGATAGTGGTAGAAGGCTGCTTTTCAGCGGTTTTTGCTACATTAGTTTTTTCTTTGCTTTTAATGACCGATTTGGGAGGTTTATAAGAAGTAGGAGGTGAATCATTTCGGTTCCATAAAAAAAGAATTAGAGTCAGGCAAAACAGTACAATTGCCCCAATAGCTATGCGAAAGGATTTTTTTTTAAAGATACCAGGCTGTTGGAGGGGGCCTGAACCAGGCTTTTCCCCCGAAAATCTATTTATAAGAAACTTGTGTGCTTCTTGATTTGTGTTGCCTGGAATGCCGCCTGAGGCTTTGTATATGGTATTAATGTCTGAAGACTTAAAAGGATTTTTCCCTTTATATCCTGCAATTTTGAGTCGATGAAGAAGGTATTCGTATGTTTCCGTCTTATTTGCAGGGGACATATACACCTTGTTTACCACGGTTTCTTTAGTAAACGGTGCGGAAATGGAAGCCATGGTTGCGTTAATGCTCGGTTCACAAAAAAGAACGAGTCTTTTTAGCTTGCGCACACCACCAGGTGCAAGAGCATCCTTTAAGAGATATTGCAATTCAACTTTGTTCAGTTCGTGGGCATCGTCAAACATCACAATCGGCAGCTTATCATCAGGGAGTATAAAGGCCGGGTGTTCATTTAGGTTCTTCAATGATGACAAACTGCCTGTTTTTTCGGTGGATTGTGCACGAATCCTGCAGGTGCGCCAGTCGCCCCCGGCAGAGGATAAAAACTGGTTTAGCATCGTAGTTTTACCGCTGCCTTGTTCTCCGATAACCAAAATGAGAAAGTCACGCCCCTGAATCAGATGTTTGAGGACGTTCAATCTTTGAACAAATGATGCAAAGGGATAGTAAAAAGCACCATCAACCTGAGGTGAATACGGGGCCTTTGTAAGTCCCAGAATTGCGTTATAAGGTTGGTCTGGTTTAATTTGAAAACCTCCTCAAAGGAATTATTCACCAAAAAGTTCTATTGAGCGGAACGAATCCCGTTGATAGCGGGACAAGTGCGCGGTAATATAATACACGCTGAATAGATAATAGATATTTATATAAACCTGTTTATCAATAACATAGAAAAAGTCAAGAAAGTACAGTAGCATCTAAAAATATTCATATTTGACCAATATCTATTTACCGCGAAATGCACGAAATAAAAAAATCGGCACGGATATTTTCAAAAACTGATTATCAAATAAAATATAAATATAATCAACAAGATAAACTTGAAAATTATCTAAGATGTTTCCATAAAAAATTGAGAGGCCAGAAATACTTCAACTTCAGGTCTACCTACATCTTATAGATGACGTTGCGAGATCTTTGCAAAACGGCACTTTTCGAAGTCTGCGCTTATCTGCCCGAATTTCTACGTCAGGCTCAAATTTCAATCCTCGAAATATTCAATATATTCCAGTGGTTGAAATTATCGCCTTCCTTGAACTCGAACAAAAATTACCATTTTTCAAAGGTCTCGTCGCTTGACTACCTCAACTCAATTGATGGTTATAATTGAGTTATGGTCATTAGTGTCCAATTAAGAATCGAATAAATTCAACTGGATATGGCCACTAGTAATTTTCTTTTTGTAAGCATCATCTGTGAAGGCCTGTAAAATAGGCATTTTTTCAAAAAGAGTAATGCTGAAAATCTGTAAAATTGTGTAGAGACTCAGGTCTGTTTTCAACTTCTTCTTTATGATGGCTACCAGAACATATACAGATATTGCTATCCAGATCTGAGTTTTTACCGCATTTTCAGATGTTCCATAAAATGCTTTGATTCTCAAATGTTGTTTGATCCATTTAAAGAAGAGTTCAACTTGCCAGCGACATTTATAAAGAGCGGCAATTGTCTCAGCAGGAAACAAGAATTGGTTTGTCAAAAACACCAATCGTTTTCCATTATCTGGATCGATAAATTTTACACGACGCAGTTTTTCCGGATAATTTTTTTTAGCATAGAATCCGGTTAAAACTACAATTTGATCACACCTAATACCTGTAGATTTATCAACCGGCTTTGAATACAGTCGTTTTAAGGCCGTGTTAATTTTAGTACGAGTCACGAAGAATGCAGAACATTGATGCAGCGTGTATAAACGCCCAAAATCAAGGTATGCTTTATCCATGACATAAATGGCTCCAGGTTCCGGCATGAGCACGTCAAGAATATTAACGTCGTGAACTTTGCCATCGGTTATAGCTATAAACGATGGAATATTACCACGTAAGTCCAGCAACGTATGAAGCTTTATGGCGCTTTTGGTTTTTCTAAAACGCGCCCAGGGAAAAACAGAGAGGCACAGATCTATGGTGGATGAGTCAAGTGCATATACCGTCTCATCCAACTCAAGACCGAAGTCTTCATTCGCATAAAGCTGTCGTGCTTCGTGAATCAATATTTGTGCAAAATCACAA
>DAOWEJ010000108.1 GCA_030638575.1 Deltaproteobacteria bacterium
TAATATTGCTCATCAGATGGATGTTGCAGATAACAAATACAGAAAAAGGCCTTTCTGCCGGCAGACCCGGTGCTCTGGATATCCTTAAGGTGCGCTATGCCAAAGGTGAAATCAACAAGGGTGAATTCGAAGCAAAGAAAGCGGACCTTGCAAGCTGAAGGGAGGTTTTACCCTAAGTAGACGGCCATATGTTTCATTAAAGGAAGTGATCGCTGTGAAGCGTTTTATTATACCAAGAGTAGCTCACTGCAGCAAAGGCTGTAGCTTTAGTCCCGGGCAAGACGTTAAACTGCCCATATTATCCATCGGCAATGAATCATACCGGCAGGTTCAGCTTGCTTATTTCACTGCACCTCTGGTTCAAGGATTTTTGAATAATATCGATTAGATGGAGAGTCTCATCGTATAATTCACGGCCAAGGTCCCGGCTGGCCTGAAAATGTAGTTTCTCGTAGTCCTTCTTCCTCTTTTCCAGCCGGTTCTCGATGATATCATCCATGGATCGATCTGCATCGCCCACCATCATCCCCCGCAGCATCCCCATTAATCCCAGCCTGTCCAGGTCATCTGCATCAAAAACAACTTTCTCGGCCACAGTCTCCGGGGATAGCATAGAAGTCTCCGTATGACGGACAACGATCCTCACTATCTGATTCCGAATCTCATCCTTAGTACCAATAGCCCTCAGGTATTCCTCGGTGATAGTAGCCCCTCGCAGTCCATGTAACCGTCCTGTTCCGGTACCCACACGGCCGATGTCGTGAAAAAGAGCCCCGCATATCAGGATAAATGGATCTACAGGGTCAGGTATTCTCTTGGCGATCTCTATGGCATACTGGGTCACGGACAAGACATGAGAGTAATCGTGACCCTGTAATTTGTCGTGTTTGTCCCGAATGAACATCTCTATCTTTTGAATAATGGATATTTCCTCTTTGTCCAAGTTTCTAGTAAACATTAATGACCTCCTTTTCATATGCCATGTTCAGGCTAACCTGGGTATTTCATTAAATGTTCAGGCTAAATGTAAGACCATATTCTTAAATCTTTAGGACATAACGGGGTACCAGCTTGGCCACGAGTTCGCACATGTTCAACTCCAGTGCTTTGAGCACTACTTGTCGGCCCCGGTATTGGAAAGGAATTTCACGAACGTCGGAGAGCACCTTTTTCCCTCGGTCGTTGAGCAGGTCCACCTCGAAATATCTATGCTCTTTATCTCCGAATGTACGGCAAACATTCAGCAAATCCGGGAAGGTATAGCCCGCCCCATGGGGAACGATGTTTGCATTTTTCAGCCTGTTATATACATCCAGCCTCTGGGATCTCTTTGTAAAACCCAGAGACTCAATCTCGTTTTCCTCCAGATTTGGTATACCTTTTACCAGATAGGCCGGCAGATCCGCTTTCAGCACCAAAGGCAAGACACGTTCCGGGCGGTTAACCTGTATCTGGTGACAACCCAGAATAATCTCGTTCATGTTTAACAGCCCCTGGTGTGTTTCATTGGAGATAAGTTGGAATTCTCCGAAAAGAAATTCAGCCGCCAAGATGCGTTTTTTTTTAGCAAATTGTTCCGCATAACAATAGAACTCGTAATATTCCTTAGCCGGAGAACCCGTTAAAATCTGAAGCGCGCCAAAGGGGGTATCGAACTTTTCCGCCAGGTCGTTTAGGCGTGGGCTGTGGTCGTAATAAAAGCCGAACCCCTTTTGATTGTCCCCTTTTAATTCCCCTGACGATGAGTGGATGATGAAAATATACTCAGGGAATTTGGCCTCCCCCAAAGTTTTTGTCCAAAAAAGGTCTATAAAGTGATTTGATTTGTGAAAGTCCCACTGGATCTCAATCCCATCGATTTTCATTTTCCGGTCTTTCAGCTTCTCTAATCTGTTGACTAACTCTGAGCATTCGGGCATGCTTTCTATTCCTCCCACCAGCATACCGCAGGCATTGGGTTTTACATTCAAAATGACCAGTTCAAGGTCTCCGTCGCCCCAGGCAATTTTTCCACCGTAACCGAAACCGCTTCTCCACCTTGCGGAATTCCGGGTGATGGTCATGTCCGGCGTTGAAATAAAGGTTGCATCCGGTTTCAGTCCAAGGCGTTCCTGAACCCAGTGTATTTTTGCCAGCCCATACTTCATGTTTGCTTTGCAGAGCTGGGTTCCCCCGTCTCGTATTCCTGTTGAGAAAATGTGGGCTTCGGCATCGGCTAAAAGCTTATCCCTGTCTTCCATGATCCACCTCCCTTAACATGTTAAAATTTCGTGCGGCGGCACCCTTGTATACTTTCCAACATTATCCAAAGCTTTTTTTAATAAATTGCATTAAGCCACATTATAAAAGCTTATCCCGGATATTTCAAACTTTTAAACAAGTTTGTTATAATTTACGACTGTCTATTTATATAACGGTACCTGTTGAAACTGCAGATCAATACCATAACCGGAATGCTGAAAACAGAAATAGTTACAAACACAATTTTTCAGCATAATCATCAGGGTAAATGCATTTATAAAATAATTTTACTTTTGGAACTGGTCCAAGGCTTGAAATTTTTTCTCCCCCGCTTTGCGGGTTAGAAAAATCTTTAAGCCCCTTCTTTTAAACTGATTTATTCTGATTCTATTTTTTCCAAATGCGGTTATCATAGGGAATTCCTGCCTCCTCCTTGCATTTTCAGCCATATATGATTATAGTAAAATATTATGAAAGAACGAAACGAAAAAATACCAAGTCCCAAGGAAATTGAGAAAGAAATTAGCGAATTTTTGGCAAAAAAGTTCAAAAACAACGTTAAGGTTATATCTCCCATTGTTATGCCTCAAGAATTGACATTGGATGAGTCCAAGGAACCGCCCAAGAAGGCAAAAAAAATCAATTTTGATCTATTGCCTGAAGATCTTATCGCTTACCTTGACCAGTACATTGTCAAACAGGATATGGCCAAGGCGATTTTAGCCACAAAAATATGTACCCATTTCAACCGGATTAAACGAGCTGAAGATTATCCGGATGATTTCAACGATATGGTGGGCAGTATTAAGAACAATGTACTCATGCTAGGCCCAACCGGAGTCGGAAAAACTTATATTATCAAGCTGATTGCTAAAAAAATCGGCGTTCCCTTTGTAAAAGGCGATGCTACAAAATTCAGCGAAACAGGGTACGTGGGAGGGGATGTAGAAGATCTGGTTCGGGATCTTGTCAGGGAAGCAGATGATGATATAGAGCTTGCCCAGCATGGGATCATATATATTGATGAAATCGATAAAATTGCATCAAGCCGCAACCTGATCGGTGCTGATGTATCGAGAACCGGCGTCCAGCGGGCTTTGCTTAAACCTATGGAAGAAACGGATATTGATTTAAAAGTTCCCCATGACCCCATTTCAATGATCCAGGAGATCGAACGGTTTCGCAAAACCGGCAAGCGAAATAAGCGAACTGTAAACACTAAAAATATTTTATTTATCATGAGTGGCGCCTTTAATGACCTGGCACAAATCGTTAAAAAACGGACAAAGGATCAGGGTATCGGTTTTGGAGCACATATCACAAGTCCTAAGGAAGATATCGATATACTTAAACACGTAAAGTCTGAAGATCTCATAGAGTATGGATTTGAATCGGAATTCGTAGGTCGTCTTCCTGTCCGAACGGTTTTTGAAAACTTAACCGAAGATGATCTTTTTGAAATCCTTAAAAATCCCAACAACCCGATAACTCTTGGTAAAAAACTCGATTTTGCAGCCTATGGGATCGATATCAAGTTCAGTGACGAGGTGCTTCGTATTCTGGCAACAGATGCTTTTAATGAAAATACAGGGGCAAGGGGTCTGGTCAGTGCAATTGAAAGGAAACTTATCCTTTTTGAAAAGAAACTACCATCCAAAGACATCAAAAAGTTTCCGGTTACAGCTCCGGTTATTGAAAACCCTGAAAAATCACTGGAAAAACTTATAAAATCACCTGATGATGAAAAAGTAAATAAATCCTTTGAAGAGCTCTCACGAAAAGAAAAAGAATCTATTAAGGCGTATCTAAAATCGAATGATAAAAATCTGGCTGAAAAATACAGCCTGACAATGACACCATCCCGTATCGACATCATAGCTCAGTATTACAGTAAACACATAATGGATACCGGAAGTGTTATAAAAAAGATAAAATCATTTTATGACGAAATTAAAAAGATCGAACTATACTTTTTCAAAAACCATGATATTAATATCGTTCTGGAAGAAAATGCCATCGATTATATTATCGAACAGTTTGTAACATCAGAAACTCTACTTGATGATTTTTATAAACAACTGACAAAAGACTTCGAGCTTGGGTTAAAGCTGGTCCGGGAAAAAACAGGAAGGAACAGATTTTTTATTACAAGGAAAGCGCTTATAGACCCTGAATCTTTTATAAGTGAGCTGATTAAAAACGAGCTGAAGGCGTAAGATATTATTTTGTATTTTCTTGCCTTTGAATTTTCCTTAATACCTATAATTTTTTCCGGCTAAAATAAAGCAAATCCCACAAAACAGGTACTATTCCCATGATCGGAATATCAAAATTATACTGCGGCACAGTGGAACCATCAGACGCCCTTCGGTATGGACGGATGTCATCAAAATTGCCGTCCCACCTGTTGCAGTTTTCCCGTGATAAACGGCCTGTAGTAGTGTGGAATATAACAAGAAGATGCAATTTAAAATGCGTTCATTGTTACGCACACGCCGAAGATATTCCATTTGACAATGAGCTTTCCACAGAAGAGGGCAAACGTCTTATTGACGATCTGTCCCAATTCGGCGTACCGGTACTTTTATTTTCCGGCGGGGAACCGCTGGTTAGAAAGGATCTCCCGGAACTTGCATCTTATGCTGTAAAAAAGGGGATGCGCGCGGTGATATCTACAAATGGTACGCTGATCACCCCCCAAATTGCACGGACATTAAAAGATATCGGCCTGTCCTATGTGGGCATAAGCATAGACGGGATGGAAGAGATCAACGACAGGTTTAGAGGCATTAAGGGAGCTTTTAAATCTGCTTTAAAAGGAATTGAAAACTGTAAGTCGGCAGGCATAAAAGTCGGTCTTAGATTTACAATAAATAAGTTGAATGCAACAGAAATTCCGCCTGTGTTTGATCTCCTTGAGGATATGGATATCCCGAGAGTCTGCTTCTATCACCTTGTATATGCAGGGCGCGGCTCAAAACTCGTTGATGAAGACCTGTCTCATGACGAATCAAGAAAAGCTGTTGACCTCATAATTGATCGAACAAAAGAGCTGCACGAAAAAGGAAAACCAAAAGAGGTTCTAACTGTTGATAATCATGCGGACGGTCCTTACCTGTATTTGAGGCTACTTAAAGAAAACCCCGAACGTGCCCAAGAGGTTCTTGAACTTCTTAAAATGAATGAAGGTAATAATTCCGGCAGGGGCATAGGATGTATAAGCTGGGATGGTGAAGTATATGCCGATCAATTCTGGCGTCATTACAGTTTCGGGAATATCAAGGATCGCCCTTTTTCCGAAATCTGGACAGATACTACAGAACCGCTTATGAAAAAGCTCAAGGAAAAGAAAAAATATGTAAAAGACAGATGTGCAACCTGCAGGTGGCTTGATATTTGTGCCGGCAATTTCAGGGTGCGTGCAGAGGCTGTAACAGGTGATGTATGGGCGCCTGATCCTGCTTGTTATTTAACAGATGAAGAAATAACTTAAAACCGTTTTCATAACCCCATCTAATGCCTGACAGCTGCGTTGCAATCCGATTCAAAATGCTCACATACTGACGTGTATGCTGCGCTTTTTCATTGGATTGCGCCTTGCTCTCAAGCATTATCTGAGGGCTCGTGCAAAAATAATTTCACATTTCAGACGCCGATGCATCCCGCATGACTGCGTTGCGAAAACTCTGAATATGCTTGATATTAATGCTTTTTCGCGCCTTGTCAGCCGGGCGCCTCAACACCTGAAATTGCGAACTTATTTTTACGCGAACCCTTAGGTTCTGAAACCGGTTTTATCAAAAAATTTAATTTACTCATTTTTTTCAAAAAAGAGGATGATATCATGCTGTTCCCCGAATATAGACCAAGACGCTTGCGACAAAATGATGCATTTCGACGTATGATACGCGAGACAACCATTTCTGCGGATGACCTTATTTTACCGCTTTTTGCAATCAGCGGCAACGGGGTTCAAAACCCTATTCCGTCCATGCCCGGACATTACCAGTTATCTATAGACAATCTAATAAAGACAGCAGAAACAGCCTATAAACTGGGCATTCCTGCTGTAATGCTTTTCGGAATTCCGGACAAGAAAGACCCCCTTGCGACGAGTGCTTATGCAAAGGACGGTATTGTCCAAAAAAGTGTAAAATCACTTAAAAACAAATTGCCCGAACTCGCCGTAATAACCGATGTTTGTCTATGCCAGTACACGGATCACGGCCATTGCGGTATCGTGGACGGACAAACCATAGATAATGATGCAACTCTGGATCTTCTGGCAAGAACCGCTCTGTCCCACGCAAAGGCGGGTTCCGACATGGTCGCCCCTTCCGACATGATGGATGGTCGTGTGGCTGAAATTCGTGATATTCTCGATGAAAACGGCATGAGCAATACTCCCATAATGTCCTACGCTGCAAAATATTGTTCAGCTTTCTATGGACCTTTTCGCCAGGCAGCAGATTCAGCTCCAAAATTCGGAGATCGCAGAACGTACCAAATGGACCCCGCTAATGCTTTGGAAGCTGTCAGGGAAGTTACCATGGATATTGAAGAGGGGGCTGATATAATAATGATAAAGCCCGCCCTCCCCTACCTTGACATAATCTGCCGCATCCGCGATGAGATAGATTTACCTCTGGCTGCGTATAACGTAAGCGGTGAGTACTCAATGATCAAGGCCGCCGAAAAAATGGGCTGGATAGATGGCAAAAAGGTCATGATGGAAACCCTTACTGCAATTAAGCGGGCCGGCGCCGACATGATCCTTACCTATTTTGCAATTGAAGCTGCACAGGAATTAAGGACTCGCTAAAAAATAACTTCACATTTTATCGAGCCGATTCATCCCGCATGACTGCATTGCTCGTCGGTTAAATAGGATAGCTATGCCCTATTAACTCTAAAAGGTTTTGTTGTTTTTTGAACGTCGAACATCGAACATTGAACATCGAATGATGAAATCGCTTCGCTCTGTCAATTTATAAATTGGCAGAATACCTTATTCAAAATTCGATGTTGGACGTTCGATGTTGAATGTTCATTTATTTGCCCTGATTTAACTTTAAATTTTCTATTTTGCATATTGCAACCGTATGAAAACTGCCCCTTTATGGGGTAACCCAAAGCATAGCTGTCTGGACCAGGATTCTTTACTTTAAGAAATGATGAAAACAACTGAGCATAAAAAGCCAACTCATCCACATCAAAAAAGTAAAAATGCAAATCTTCGCCTTGTTGCGTGGGAAACTACGCGCAACTGCAACCTGACCTGTGTCCACTGCCGGGCATCGGCAACAAAAGGCCCTTACACGGGAGAGCTTGACACACAGTCCGCTTTTAGTCTTTTGGATCAGATTGCCCAGGTGGGTGAGCCGATTGTCATCCTTACAGGTGGAGAACCCCTGCTGCGTCCTGATATTTTTGATATCGCGAAGTACGGCACTGATAAGGGTCTTAGGATGGTTATGGCGCCCAATGGCACGCTCATAACCGAAAATTATGCCGGAAAAATGGCCGATTCCGGCATTAAAAGGATAAGCATCAGCTTAGATGGTGCCACAGCAGAAAGCCATGACAGCTTCCGTGGGGTTAAAGGCGCTTTTAAAGGCGCTCTAAACGGAATAAAACTGGCAAAGGAAGCAGGTATTGAATTCCAGATAAACACGACGATTACAAAGACAAATCTCGATCAAATACCAAAAATTCAGGATCTTGCCGTAAAGCTGGGAGCTGTTGCCCATCATATTTTTCTCCTTGTACCCACAGGCAGGGGAAAGTATATTGTTGACCAGGAAATAACAGCGGAAGAATATGAAAGCACATTGAACTGGTTTTATGATCAGAGGGGAAAGACCCCCTTGCAACTTAAAGCCACATGTGCTCCACATTACTACCGGATACTCAGACAAAGGGCAAAAAAAGAAAAAAAGCCTGTTACATTCAAATCATACGGCCTCGATGCCGTTACACGTGGATGCCTGGGCGGCACCGGGTTTTGTTTTATATCACATATAGGGATCGTTCAACCTTGCGGATTTTTAGATTTAAATTGTGGGGATGTTACAAAGGTTTCTTTTGCCCGGATATGGAACAACTCAGATATCTTTTTATCTCTGCGCAACTTTGATAATTTAAAGGGCAAATGCGGTGCATGTGAATACAAAAAAGTTTGCGGTGGTTGCAGGGCAAGGGCCTATGAAGCCACCGGCGATTTCCTGGCTCAGGAACCCCTCTGCAATTATCAGCCGGTTTCGATAACCGCTAAAAAAACCATTTAGTTTTGACGGTCTCGTAAAAAGTCTTCGAATAAGCGCCGGATGGCTAAGTAAAAAGGCTCATATACAAGGCGTAGTGGTTTTTCAGGGACGAGACTATACATATAGTATGTCGAATTCCTGAAAAATCGCTATAACACAGTAGATGAGACTTTTTACGACGCCATCAGTTTTAATGTTATGAAATTTTTACTTTTTGTGGTAATATAAAAAACAATTACAAAAACATAATTTTAAATGTCTTTCAATTTGAAATCAGGGAAACCGCACTATGAAAATTAATGACTTAATGATTCCAAATCCGATTACCATTACAGAAAAAGCCTCTATCAGTGAAGCTATTGAACTTATGAAGGTCAACTCCATTCGGCATCTACCTGTAGTTTCAGCAAAAAACATACTCCAGGGCTTTGTAACACTCGCTGATTTAAAACAGGGTCTTATCCCTTCCATGGTGGGCGATCTAACTCTTACAGATCTAATGATAAAAAAACCTATAACCGTAGACCCTGATAATGATATAGAAATTGCAGCACAGCTTATTTACAAACACAAGATAGGCGGCATGCCTGTTGTAAAGAAAAATAAACTGGTTGGTATAATAACTGAATCAGATATACTGCGGGCTTTTATCGATATGATGGGAATACTCACCGCCAGTTCCCGTATAGATGTTGTGATTAAAGACGAACCCGGCTCATTTAAAAAAGCTTTACAGATTATTAACGACCATGGCGGAGATATAATAAACGTAGGTATGACGGCTCAGCAAACAAGCAAGCGAATATACTATTTCCGGCTTTCTGTCTGCAAAACAGATATTATAAAAAAAGCCCTTGAAGACAACGGTTTCGAAGTGACGGAAGCTATGGATTAACCTCACACCCAACCTCCCCCGTGGACAAAGCTCTGTAGAATACCGGATGGACAGAAAGGTATTTACTATCTCACAGCCTATGGCGGTAACGGGGAAAAATAACCTTCTAATGAAATCCAGGTTAAAACCAGTGATCTTCCATACTTGCCGGTAACCCCTAACCGCCTTTTCCGATCTAAACGGGTTAGGAGTCTGTTTATGCATATGCGAACGAATCTATGGGCTACTATAACAACTGCTCCGGATGGAAAACCTGGAAAATCGATATCATTCGATCCTTTAAAAGAAAAAGATGAGTGGGCTGAGTGGAATCAAAAAAGGGATAAACTGATACGATAGTGCAAAGCACTTTGTTCGATGAGCGCTTCGCTTGAGAAGCGCTTCGCTTGAGGCTTCAAGTCCCGCATAGCGGGACGCTCATCAAGGCACGCAGTGCCGCTCCTCAAAGCCGTCAGGCTGCTCCTCATCAAGTCCCGGAGGGACGCTCCTCACAGTTAAAGAGCATTCAACTCAAGTGTTATTGGCCTTTCTTCCTCACTTTTTCCTGTGAAGCGTATAGGACCCGGCCTCCTATAGTTGTCATTCCCGTGTGTTGCTGCAAGCCATTTCTCTCTTAATGCCTGTACAACCCTGAAAGAATTCGAATCTACATCCACAATGCTTTTTTCAAGAACAAGCGCCAGTTTCCCTTTTCTTTCCTCAAGATGCATCAGCGGTGCGATTGGTATTCCTATAGGCTCCCACATTGAAAAATCCAGTTCCAGATTCTTAATGGATGCCATCTGACCTGTGGCTTTGTTGGCTATTAAGCTGAATACAGTCAATCCAAGGTTGTATGTATAATTGCAGTCGAATTGGGTCGGGTCATTACCCCTGCCGTCATAACCGTAAAAATGGACCTGGGTTTTAAAATTTGGAACCGACTTTAAATAAACTTTTTCAACCGAAGCGGGTACTTTTTCGTTTTTCTTTATGACGCCTTCTATAACTAGGGCTTTTTTTAGTGTTTTAATGGATACTATGGATGATTTAACAATCAGGAAATCATCATCATTATAGTTTTTAAAAATAACAAGGCCGAAAGAATCGGGATCGAGTCTTTCCTTTTCAAGGGCCTTTTTATAATAGGCCTTTTTAACTCCTATCTTATATATACCCTGTTCCTTTAAAGTATTCAGGTGATCCTTCACAAGCCCCATAATGACTTTGTCGGTCTCCACCTGCGAAAACTGGAAATTTCCGTGGCTGTCCCTTTCTATAAGGAGGCCTTCCTGGAAAAATGCCGGGATAACATTAAACAGATCGTCATCTCTGGTACTCCACACCGTAAAAGACTCATCCTCCCGCGAACGCCGCGCCAAACCCCTTAAGTATTCCAGTTTATCTTCGAGAAACTGAAAATCCGAATGAAAATCAGTATCATGGGTTTTATTATATTCTGCTATGATTGTATTGAGCTTTATAATAAAAACCTGAATTTCATTGATGAATTCAAGCACCCCTTCCGGTATAACAATTACACCATAGTTTTTACCTGCGGCCGCCCTCCTCACAATACCGTCACATATTATGCGGGAAAGATGCCTCAATGTCATACCGAACGCGGTAAAGTCAATGGTATTTTCCCTTTGGGCCTTTTCAACTCTACTCTTGTCTATATAGTTAGCGAGATCTTCTCCGATAAGAGTTATGTTCGCATGTGTCTGGAGCGCCACTTCAAGTGCCAGGTGACTGGCTACCCGTCCCATAACCTTGCAAATATGCCAGTACTTGACATCAGAACTGCTGTCTGTGCAAAGGTTGCCTATTGAACTTGCAAAAGCCCTTGCGGCTGTATGAAACCCGAAAGACATGGCACATAAAACCCTGCCGCCTGCATCTCTCACCTGGATGTCCCCGTCAATTGTTTTGGGAACACCCATGATCTGGATGCCGTCTTCCAGCATCTCCTGGGCAAGGAATGCTGCATTAGTATTTGAATCATCCCCACCTACAATAACAAGGGAATCAAGCTTAAGCTGTTTGCATGTCTCCCTGGAGAGTTCCATTTTCTTATCAGTATCGATTTTTGTCCTGCCTGTCTTGATCATGCCGAAGCCGCCTAAGTTTCTATATGCATTCACAAGATCATCGTTCAGCTCAATCGCTTCATTTTCGATTATACCATCAGGGCCAAGTAAAAATCCGAATATCCTGGAATCAGGATTTGCTTTTTTTGCTGCATCATAGAGCCCTGCAATAACATTATGACCTCCAGGTGCAGGACCTCCGGAAAATACAATACCGATATGGCGTCTTTTTCGGTACTCTTTTTCAAAGGATTTATCTGGGAAATCGATATCGACAATTTTTTGAACTTTATTTTCAATTATGCCGGGCAGCTTTTCCCTTGCTTCTTTATCAATATCAAAACTGTAATTTGAATCCTCAATTAATTTTGTATAATCTTTTCTAAAAACATTGCATTTCGGAGGAATGCTTTCTCTTCTTTCGATTAATTCCTGGTTAATGTTATCAGTCACCCTCTTAACCTGGGAGTTATTCAAAAGCTCTTCAATACTGACTGTTTTTTTTACCGGCATCGATATCCTCCACTTTTTTACTGTTGATTTCAGACCTCCCAGCTTCCCAGCTTATTACAATAGCTTTCCATCAATATCCGTGTCAAGGTAAACGTGCACTATAGACAGGGCAAACGCATTTGGAAAAAATAAAATCGGTTTAAAAGGAGGAGCTTAAAGGTTTTTTCTGAAAGACGATATCTTTTTCAGTTGGCAGGATATATCGTAGATATGCAACATGTATTATTAAAAACCTTTTTTGCAGTATTTGAAAAAACATCTTGCGATTTTGAGTGACTGTGTTAGATACATCTTAACTTAAGGAGCATAGTCATGCCGAATACAAAAGAACAGGTTGAAATAATATGCCCCAAATGTAAGCATACTGAAATCATATATTTGCAAAAAGAAGACATACCAAAATGCCCGAATTGTGATACCCGCATGGTCATGCGTGAGTTTCTAAGAGAGGGGAAGTCGTATTAACGTAAGGTTAATCGTTTATCAGCTTTACCCCTCTTTAAAAAAACATAAACATACAAAATTAAGGAGGAGCAAACATGAAGAAAGGTCTATTAATAGGGTTGGCAGCAGCATTTTTTATCTCTTTTTGTCTTTGCATGCCCGCAATCGGCGCTGATATAGGGCTTGCGAAAAAATCAACTCTGGAAGCAATACTTAAAAAGGGTGAACTCCGCGTAGGATTTGAATCAGGTTACATGCCTTTTGAAATAACAGATAAAAAAGGCAATTTTGTGGGATTTGACATTGATATGGCCAAGGAAATGGCCAAGGCAATGGGCGTTAAATTCGTACCGGTTAACACTGCATGGGACGGCATTATTCCCGCACTTATTACTAAAAAGTTTGATATTATCATGAGCGGTATGACCGTAACCCAGGAACGTAACCTGAAAATTAATTTTGCAGATCCGTATATTATTGTCGGGCAAACCATCCTGATTAACAAAAAGCATAAAAATAAAATAAAATCTTACAAAGACCTGAATAACTCCAAATACATCGTTACATCCAAACTCGGAACTACCGGCGAACAGGCCGTAAAAAGACTTATACCAAAATCTAAATATAAATCTTTTGAAACAGAGCCGGAAGCAGCCCTTGAAGTTGTTAACGGTAAAGCTGATGCATTCGTCTATGATCTTCCCTACTGCGTTGTATTTAACGCCGAGCAGGGCGCAGGCAAACTGATCTTTCTTGATGAGCCTTTTACCTTTGAACCCCTTGCCTGGGCTATTAATAAAGGAGATCCTGATTTTCTCAACTGGCTTAATAACTTTCTGAGCCAGGTTAAAAACGACGGCCGCTATGAGAGAATCCACAACAAATGGATTAAAAGTACGGACTGGTATAAAAGCATAAAATAATCATAAACGGTTTTTATGTGGGAGCGGTTTCCTGCCGATATGTAAGATCGCAGGAAGATGCCGCTCCCACAATCAATGGTTTCGTAAAGAGTCAAAAAGCCACTCTTTACGAAACGTTTTAGGTTTTAGGTGTTAAATTTTAAGTATCTGATTAAACTATTAATTATTTTAACCTAAATCTAAAAACTTAAAACCTGTGTATCTTGCTTAAATGGAATCTTCCCTAACCTCTAGATTTTTTAATAAAGGCCGCTCTTACTACCTCTGGGTAGGAGTCTTTTTCCTGGTTCTATTCGCAATTGTCTACTCAATCTACTATTCCACACTTAAAATCGACTACGTATGGCGCTGGTACCGAATTCCCCAGTACTTTGCATATCATGACAAAGTTGAAATAAAAGCAGAAACAGATGGGGATGTTGAATCAATAACGAAAAAAGGCGAAGAAGCGATCATTCGAATTAAAGGAGATGATGAGACAGCCTCTTACACTGTTCCTTTCAAGAATATAACTGTCGCTGAAGGCGATATCATCTATCCTGGTGATACACTTGCCACGTACGAAAAATGGAAAGCAGGTATCTTGATGCAGGGCCTGTGGCTTACGTTAAAGGTAAGCCTCATCGCCATTATATTTGGGATATTGATCGGTCTGTTTACCGGCCTTGCCCGCATTTCATCCAACCCTGCATTAAAATGGTCGGCAATAACATACATTGAAATCATCCGTGGCTCTCCCCTTCTTGTTCAGATATTTATATGGTATTTTGTTCTGGGAACACTTATTAATTCGCTACTTGCCACTCAAGAATTATTTCAGATTCCACCCTTGTGGTATGGAGTTGCCGCCCTTGCCAGTTTTACAGGTGCCTATGTGGCGGAAATCGTAAGGGCCGGAATACAGTCCATACATCGAGGCCAGGCTGAAGCATCCCGCTCCCTTGGAATGTCATATACCCAGAGCATGGTGCATGTTATTTTACCACAGGCACTCCGCCGGATAATCCCGCCCCTTGCCGGGCAGTTTATCAGTCTTATAAAAGATTCTTCTCTTCTGGGCATTATAGCCATCCGGGAACTGACCAAGGCAACACGCGAAATTGTTACAGCCAGCCTGCAACCCTTTGAACTCTGGTTTGTATGCGCAATTTTATACCTTGTTTTAACCTTTAGCCTTTCCATGCTTTTGCAATATGTGGAGCAAAGGACTTTAGCGTCGTGATTGATGTTCGTAATGTTTATAAAACTTTTTATGTTCCCCATACGGTTAAAGCCCTTGTCGATGTTTCAACCAAAATTGAGGCGGGCGATGTTGTAGTCGTTATCGGACCATCCGGATCCGGTAAAAGCACTCTGTTAAGGTGTCTGAACCGCCTTGAAACAGCAAACAAAGGACATATATATATCGACGGCGTAGATGTGCTTGACCCTAAAACAGACATAAACAAGGTGCGGGCCGAGGTAGGAATGCTCTTTCAATCATTTAATCTTTTCCCCCACAAAACTACTTTTGAAAATGTAGCTCTGGCGCAGCGTGTTGTCCGTAAACGATCAAAGGCGGAAGCAACAGACAAGACCATGGCTTTGCTTGAAAAAGTCGGCATTAAGGATAAGGCCCAGGTCTATCCTGATCAGCTTTCCGGCGGACAGCAGCAGCGGGTTGCTATCGCCCGTGCACTTGCCATGAATCCTAAGGTGATGCTATTTGACGAACCGACATCTGCTTTAGACCCCGAAATGATAGGTGAAGTACTCGATGTTATGAAAACCCTGGCAAAAGAAGGAATGACCATGGTGGTGGTTACCCATGAAATGGGTTTTGCAAGGGAGGTGGCAGACGGAGTAATTTTCATGGATGAAGGGGCCATTGTGGAAGTCGGAACACCTGAGCATTTCTTTAAAAATCCCGACCATGAACGAACCAAGCTCTTTCTAAGCCAGATACTATAGGATTGATGTTTGTACATTGAAGATTCAATTCCGCCTCTCAGTATATTTCCTGTGAGACCTTTGCAAAACGCCCCTTTTCGAAGTCTGCGCTTATCTGCCCAATATCTGCGTCAGGCTCAAATTTTGGCATTTTAGTGAAGCTTCAGCGCTATCCTCAAAATACTCAATGTATTCCTGCGGTTAAAATTTTCACATTCCTTAACCTTGAACAAAATTGAGCATTTTTCAAAGGTCTCTCCTGTTTTACATCAATCTAAAATGAAATATATAAAACGTAAACCCACCACATATTGTATTTTAACAAATAAAATATACCGCCTGTTGTGTTTTTTCCTTTACAAGCAATATTTTTCCTGTTATAAATTTTAGGATTAAAATATAAGTATTAATTTAACACTTTGAAAAACATGTCCATGTCTAAATGAGCATTCAGGTGATCCGCCTCGGGCGGATTATCTGGATGTGGCTTTTCAAAACGCTAAAATGTTACAAATATAATTTTTTAGTAAAAAATCAAAGCCGTCAATTATGATCAATTGCATAGCATCTCAAAATGCAACAGGAGATCTAACGCATGAAACTTAAAAAGCTTGAAATAGCCGGATTTAAATCCTTTTTTGAAAAAGCAAGCATAAAATTTCCGGTAGGCATATCTGCTATTGTAGGTCCCAATGGCTGCGGCAAAAGTAATGTCGTTGATGCATTGCGGTGGGTTATGGGTGAGCAGAGTGTAAAGACGCTTCGCGGTAAGTCGATGGAAGATGTCATATTTGCCGGTACAAAAGGCAGGTCGCCACTTAACATGGCGGAAGTCTCCTTAACTCTCCTGAACGACAATGGCTCTGCCCCTGAAGAATTAAAAGACTTTACAGAAATAATGCTGACAAGGCGTCTTTATCGATCCGGTGAAAGCGCCTATTTTTTAAACAAACAACCCTGCAGGCTAAAGGATATACATAACGTTTTTTTAGGTAGTGGTCTTGCCACAAAATCGTATGCCGTAATTCAGCAGGGAAATATCGGCGCAATTACCGATGCCGGACCTGACGAAAGGCGATTTTTCATTGAAGAGGCTGCCGGCACTACAGTTTTCAAAAGCAGGAAAAATGAAGCGCTACGTAAAATCAGGACAACAAACCAGAATATTCTGCGCGTCAATGATATTATTCTCGAAATAAAGCGTCAGATGGCAAGCTTAAAGCGTCAGGCGAGAAAGGCCGAGCTTTTTAAAATTCACCAAGAACATATCAAACAACTCGACGTTCACCTGGCCCTTCACCATTATGATGACTATACCCTTCAGATTGATGAAGCAGATGCTTTTTTAAAAGAACTGAAGGATGCAGATATTGATCATACAACCCAGCTTCATAAACTTGATTCTGCTGTTGAAGAAATAAAATTACAGCGCTGGCAAAAAAATCAGGAAATATCAGATCAAAAATCAAACCAATTTGATACACAGCGAAATATAGACAGAATAGAAAATGATCTGGCTCACCTTAAGAAAGATGTGGAAAGGCTTGCCATAGAATCTTCAGAACTTGAATCAGCTCAAAAAGAGCTTGAAGAAAAAAAAAGCAAAATGCTGTCTGAAATAGCTCAAGGCGAAAATCTGAATGTCGTTTTAAAAAAGGAGATAGAGGAAACAAGGGCAAAACTCGATGAGCAGCGATCTGCATCAGCCGACGTAAAAGAACATTTATCCGGACTTAATCAGGAGCTTGAAGACTGTAAAGCAAATCTAATGGACAAGGTGGCCCGGGAAGCAAGGTATAAAAATATCTATCAAAACGCCTCCAACAACAAAGAAAGTCTCAAAAGACGCCTGAAAAGGGCAAATGAAGAAGAGGCAGCAGGAAAAAAAGAGGCCGCAAACGCCCGAAAGAAAGAAACCACAGCAAAAGAGCAGCTTGAATCTTTAAAGCATGAAATAAATGACCTGAACAATCGTATTGACATCTCCAGGCGGCAGCTCGATGATAAAAGCAAGAACCTGGGCAACCAGGTAAAACATGTACAGACCCTCGAATTTGAGAAAAACAAGGCCAAATCAAAATATACCACATTAAAGAAAATGAAAGATGACTTTGAGTGGTATAAAGACGGCGTCCGCGCTATAATGAAAGCGCATAGCATCCAGTCGGATAATCAAAGCTCTAATATAGAAGATAAAAGTTCCACTCTGCCGGCCGATATCATCGGCCTGATGGCAGATATTCTCGATCCTGAACCATCCTTTGCAACTGCAGTTGAAGCCGCACTTGGAGAATCCCTTCAGTATATACTTGTAGAAGACCAAAAAGCAGGCCTTAACGCTATAAATTATCTTCAGTCTCACAGTGCGGGCCGCAGCGGGTTTATTCCGGTTTCAACCATCAGGCAGATGGAACCTGAGGAGCAAAAAAAACCTGATCCTTCAAAACTTCTTTTAAATCATATTTCTGTAAAACAAGGGTTTGAAAAGATAACCCGGGCTCTTTTAGGACACGTCGTTGTTACATCCGATATTGAAGAAGCAAAATCGCTTTACAACAGCAATGGGGCAATGCAGACTGTAGTAACTAAAGATGGTGATATAATTTCCCACCAGGGCATAATGATCGGCGGAAGCAAAGAAAATTTTACGGGTATTCTTACAAAAAAACAGGAAGTAATAGATTTAGAACACCAAATTAATAAATTAAACCAAAAACTTGAGTCAGCCCGTCTGGATCAAAGCAAACTGGAATCTCAAGTTCGCATCTTTGAAAGCGATCTTCAAAAGCTGATAGAGCAAAAAAATATGACTGCACAGCACGAAGTTGAAGCTGAAAAAGGCTTTTACAAGGCTTCGGAGGACTTAAAGCATTCTCAACGACATCTTGAAATAGTAAGTCTGGAACAACAGCAGCTCATAGGAGAAGAAAGCGATATTGATGAAGAGATAGCAAAATATCATGAGGCCTTTGCTGAAATATCCGATCAGATTACCAGGTTGCAGGATGCTGTTACAGAAACATCAAACAAAATTGGTTCCGTAACATCACAGATGGATTCCTTCAACCAGGGGATAGTTGATCTGAAGCTCAAACTAACCACTTTAAACGCCAAATTGGAAAACAACACCAATACATTAAAACGGCTTGAAGACTTTCTCGGCGATGCTACAAAGCAGCTTGAACAGCTTGCCAGAGAAATTATAAGAAAGAATCAGAAAGAAATAGCTTCAAAACAGAAGATAAAAGAACATGAACGCACGCTAAGCGATAAATATGAAAATATAAAGCTTATAGAACAAGTCCTTGAAAAAAATGAGGCGGATTATCAGAAAATTGATTCCATACTGAAAGATAGCGATGATACGATTTCAGATATTCAGAAAAAACGGGAAAAGGTTTTGGAGAAATTTCGCATGCTCGAGCTTGAGCAGTCCCAGCGAAAACTAAAACGTGATAATATAGAAAATCGTCTTATAGAACGCTATCACACCTCTGTTTCCAAATTTAAGGCGGAATTTGACAGGATTTCAAAAGAACCGGAACAGACACAGAAACTGTCGATTGATAAAATGTCTCCGGCTGAAATGGAAGAAGAGCTGTCCCGTTTGAGAAAAAAGATTGCCAATTTCGAAGATGTCAATCTTGGTGCCATAAGGGAATACGAACAGCATAAAGTCCGATTCGATTTTCTTTCCGAGCAACGAGATGATCTTGTAAAAGCCCTTGAGGACCTTCAAAAAGTCATAAGAAAAATAGACAAGATCACTCAAGAACGATTTATGAATACCTTCAATCAGGTTAATGAAAAACTTTCAGAAGTATTTCCACGTCTTTTTGAAGGCGGCTCAGCCAGGCTTGTTCTTTCACAGCCTGATAATCCACTTGAAACCGGTGTGGAGTTCATGATCCATCCGCCCGGGAAAAAACTAACAAGAATGAGTCTTCTTTCCGGAGGAGAGAAGGCACTTGCCGCTATCGCCTTTATTTTCTCGCTCTTTTTAATAAAACCGGCATCTTTCTGTCTGCTGGATGAAATTGATGCCCCCCTTGATGATGTTAATGTTTATCGCTTTAATAATTTGCTCCAGCTCATTGGCGAAAAATCTCAAATAGTCATTGTGACGCATAATAAGAGCAGCATGGAATTTGCAGATACCCTTTTTGGAATTACAATGGAACAAAAGGGAATTTCAAAGGTTGTTTCCGTGAACTTTGAACAAACAGAAGCATCAGGCTAATTTTTTCAAAGGATCATTATGTCTCTCAACTGGCTAAAAAAAAATGAGGCCCCTAAAAGCGATAAATCGACGCCTGAACAGGAAACAACTTATTTTAAACGACTGAGAGCGGGCCTGTCCAAAACTCGCAAAATTCTTACCACCGACCTTGAAGAGCTCTTTGCAAAAAATAAAAAAATAGATAACGACCTGCTTGAAGAGCTTGAGGAGCTTTTGATAACCTCGGACATGGGTGTTCAGACTTCCATGGCTCTTATAGAACGTATATCTGAAAAATCCTTTAAAATAAAAGATGCGGATGAACTGAAAAAAACGCTCAAGGAGGAAATACTTTCATTTTTCGATTCACAGACAGCAGTTCATGATAAGATTACGAACCGCCCCCATGTTGTAATGGTTGTAGGTGTTAACGGAACCGGGAAAACAACCAGCATCGGAAAGCTGGCTGCGAGATACACATCTTCCGGCAAAAAAGTTCTCATCGCCGCTGCCGACACTTTCCGGGCTGCAGCGATAGAACAGCTTATGATATGGGCTGACAGAGCGAACGCAGAAATCGTTAAACAAAAAGAAAGAACGGATCCTGCAGCAGTTGCATATGACAGTATTGAAGCCGCGCTGGCCAGGAGTTGTGATATTGTACTTGTCGACACTGCAGGAAGGCTTCATACTAAGACAAACCTGATGGAAGAGTTAAAAAAAATAAAGCGGTCCATTTCAAAAAGGCTTCCTGGTGCACCCCATGAAATTCTTCTTGTCCTTGATGCAACAACAGGTCAAAACGCATTATCCCAGGCAAAATTATTCAATGAGGCTCTGGACCTTACAGGTATCGCCCTTACAAAACTTGATGGAACAGCCAAGGGTGGAATTGTCATAAGCATTTTAACTGCCCTTAAGATTCCTTTAAAATATATCGGAGTTGGGGAACAAATTCAAGATTTGCAGGACTTTGACCCTGTTTCCTTTGTTGATGCGCTTTTTTAAGGGTTTTAAATTGATTTTTGACAAAGCCATTAAACATGAATAGACAAAATATACTTCCTTCTCGCCATTTGTTATATTCTTCATACACCGGCAATTCAGGATTTCCGAAAAGCAATTGTCATAGATGCCGTCTTGTAGCAGGTTATCTTGAATTATTTTTAAAAAATGCTTTAAAAATGCAGAATTCTGTTGACATGAAAAATAACCTACTATATGGACATAGGAAATTAAACTGTTGGCTGTTGTTCAATAATATTAATTTAAAAAAGGGGGAAAACAAAAAATGACAAAGGCAGATTTGGTAGACAAGGCGGCAAAGGACGCAAAAATTTCCAAGGTTGCAGCAGCTGCTGCGCTGAACTCTTTCATGGACGGCATAACAAAATCGCTGAAGAAAAAAGAGGGCAAGGTTACCCTGGTAGGTTTTGGGACTTTCTCAAAGGTACGTCGCAAAGCACGTAAGGGCCGCAATCCGCAAACAGGCGAGCCGATTAAAATTAAGGCATGTAACGTGGTAAAATTCCGACCCGGTAAGAAACTTAAAGAAGCTGTGTAAACAAATTTCAAGGCGGTTTGTTAATTTTCAAATAAACCGCCTTTTTTATTTTAAGAATTTTTAATATATTCAATAGGTGATTTTAAACTCTTCAAACTCACCGGTATAATCTTCCCAATTTACATTCACCCTTTCGACTTTTGCCGGAGGTGTACCTTTATTGCACCATTTCAGAATCGAATCAACACTCTCCTTATCTCCTTCAAACAGGGCTTCAACAGTTCCGTCGGCTTTATTTCTTACCCAGCCTGAAACGTCATAACGTTGTGCGGCTCTTAGCGTTTCCATTCTAAAAAAAACACCTTGAACCCTTCCGCTAATGACTGCATGGGCTCTTTTTTTATCTTCCATGACTCCCCTCTCATCTGTTACACAAGGCTTTCATGTTCTCGCATTTCCAGCATGTTAAAATATTCACTTTCAGATATAACCCGGGCTCCTGATTTCTCTGCTTTAAAAATTTTATTTGGGCCAACGTTTTCTCCGCATATCAGATATTCCGTATTTCCGCTGATAGAACTTTGCACCTTTGCGCCGAGTTTCCTTGCCGCAGCCTGCATTTCTTCCCTTGTGCCACTCTTCATTTTGCCTGTAAATACGATTCCTTTACCAAAAAAGAAGTTTTCAGAAATCTTTGTATCGTTTGCAAGAACTGTTCTCTCAAGATTAAAACCTAAAGACACCATATGATTTATAGTATCTTTTATCCTGTTTATGCCGTCTACAATTGATCTGCTGGTAATGGGTCCAAAACCATATATTTTTTCGATATCTTCAGCTTTTACTTGAACAAGTTTTTCAATCTTGATGTGAGAAAGGAATTTTCGGCTATCTCCTTTCCCAAGGTCTGAAATTCCAAAGGCTGCTAAAAAGCGCCAGTCCTCAACAGGTTTCTTTTTGCTTATATCAATGGCCTCGGCAAGATTTTTTGACTGAACCGGCCCAAAACCGATATCAATAAAATCTTGAATCGTCATTGCATAGATTTTCTCAAGGCTGTCATAGCCGCCGCTGACAAGTTTCTGAACTGTTTTTATTCCGAACCAGTCAGCATTGCCAAGGGTCTTAAACCAGTGACTGATACTTTGCTCTATTTTGGCTTTGCAAAAGGAGTTGTTGCATTTTAGAAAGTCATTGTCCCATTTAAGGGCAATGCCACAGACAGGGCACTCTTTAGGAATGCTAAACCGGTCTGATTCTCTGATTACTTTTTCGAGCTTTGGGATTACCTCACCGCTTCTTATGACCTCTATTTCTGTTCCGATTCCAATACGCTTTTTTTGTATCAAACCAGCGTGATGTGCTGTAACACGTCTGATTGTCGCTCCGGAAAGAGATACGGGACGTATTTCCAGTACAGGCGTTATATTGCCTGTTCTTCCCACCTGCCAGCTTATTCCTTCAACCACTGTTAAAGCCGTTTCACCCTTTGTCTTAATGGCAATCTGCCACCTGTAATGGTGTGTTGTAGCCCCCATATGTTTTTTTACATCATCATCAGTTACTTCGGCCACAACACCATCTGTTGGATAATCAGTCTTTGCAATCAGATCCGCTGCTATTTTCTCGGCATCTTGTAAAAGTTCATCAGCACTTCCTGTCCAGTCGGGAAGTGCGCTATAAGGCACAAAAACAACTGCTTTATCTTGAACGGCTCTTTCAGCAAATTTATTCAGGGTATCAGAAGAAATTATTCCGACAGCCATATTTCTGGGATGTTCAAATTGATCTGACAAGTGTTCATGAAAATAAGACTTAACAACAACGATTTCGCCTATTCCTAATCCCCTTCCGCCCTCAGGAATCACTCCTTTTTCAAAAGCACTGCTAATTTCGTATCCGACTTCACCATTTCCCCTTGTAGCAAATATTTTTCCATTGTCTCGACCAGCTATGCCATCTAGTTTTGCCGTTACTTTAAATGTTATTTCTTTAATACAGATCTCATTAGCCTCTTTTTTAACTCTATTTACAAATCTTTCAAGTTCGTTTCTGGTGTAGGCTTTCTCAGTCGATAGCATGGGAACCGGGTGTCTGACTTCTTTTTTATCATCGAATCTTTCAGGTTCCACAAAATGGAGAAAGGGATTATCGGGATCAAGTTCTCTTAACTTCTCAACAAGGTTATCATATTCGTTGTCGCTTACCAGAGACTTCCCGCTCCTGTAAGCTTCATTATATTTTTTTAAGGTTTTAACCAGTGCCTTTATACTTTCTTGTTTCTTATCTTCAATATGGTCTATAATGCGTTGCATAAATCGTTTATAACCTCACATACAGTCATTCTACTTTTCTTAAACTGTTCATTCCTGAATCCTGGCCGCCACTTAAAAGTTGAAAGTTCATCCGAAACCGCAAGGATGCCGCCAACCTGAACATTTCTAAACTTACCCACGGTAAAAAGAGCCGACATTTCCATTTCAACAGCAAGTACATCTTCATCCTGATAATATTTTACCTTTTCCCGGGTCTCTCTGTAGATGGCGTCCGTTGACCAGACAACGCCTTCATGAAAAGCAAGATCACTCTTTATGAGAGCTTCCTTTACCTTCTCCGTAATATAAACCGATGGCTTTACCATACCATTGTCTCCTTCCTGATAATGCTTCGATGTCCCTTCATCTATTACGGCACTTGCAGGAACAATGATATCTCCTATTTTTACATCCGAGGAAATGGAGCCGCACCAGCCAAAAAATATTATTTTTTCTGCACCCCAGGCGATAAGTGTCTCAAGCAGCATTGTCGCATAGGGAGCACCCATAAAAGGTCCTACTACTGAAAAAATGTTCTCAGTATTATTATCGATATACAACCTGCTGACAAAAAGGCTCTTCGATTTATCTTTATCCAGGTTCATCAGGCTGTAAAGAATATTAAGATCAGCCTGGCTGGCCACCATTATGGCAACTGGTCCCAGGTTCGGGGAATTCTTCCCTCTGACGGGATTTACAATGGCATCACTGGATGGCATATTATATAAACTCTGTTTTCCATGTCATAGACTTAAAATATGAATATCGGCGCATAAGGGATATTTATTTTCAGCGATATCTTACTTATCTTTGCATGATTTTTCGCAGTATCCGTACATTGTAGGTTGACTGCAGAGGATTCTCTCATCTGTTAAAAACAAATTCCAATCCTCAATATTCGGATACGCTAGATAAAAATAATTGATAGCGCTGAAAAGAAATATTTCTTATGTGCCGATTCCTTCATTTCGAATCAATAAGATTAAGCCCGTAATTTAAAAAGCGAATGGCAACTATCAGGCCGGCTTTGCCAGGGCTGACAGCTCATCTTTTACCTCATCAATGATATCATAAATCCACATCAAATCCTCTATGGTAAGTCGACCGGCTTTCACCGGGGCCCTTTCACTGCCGTCTTTTTTCAGTAAAATCCTAGGACCTATCTGAAGTTTTGCCTCACCATCACCATAGCGGTTGATTGAAACAGTAAGTCCTGTTTCCTCACATTTCCATTTCTTTAAAACCTTGTCCTTTTCAGGGTCGTACGCCATATTATCCTCCGCAATAAATTTCTAATTAAATTATTTCCTTGTAAAGTTTCAGGTACCTCTCTGACACATTCTGCCATGTATAAGAGCGTGCCCTTTCTATCCCTTTTTGTTTCATCTCTTCTCTCAGTTTTTCATTTTGTAAAAGCTCGGACATGGCAGATGTCATCTCATCGATATTTTCAGGGTTAACAAGATAAGCTGCATCACCTGCTACTTCAGCCATTCCTGTTATATTTGATGTAATGACAGGCAGCCCGGCCTTCATTGCCTCAAGAATAGGAATTCCAAAACCTTCATAAAGAGAAGGATATATCAAAAAGTCAGCCATTGTAAAAAGAGAATCCAGCTCTTTTTCTGAAATAAAACCGGTAAAGATAATTTTATTTTCCATACCGGTTTCTCTTACCGCAACATCACATATTTTTTTCATCTTTTCCTGATACGGCGCACCGGAAACACTTCCGGTTATAAGCAATTTCCCGGAATAACCTTTATTGTTTGTAAGCCTTGAAAAAGCATGAATCAGCCGGACAATATTTTTCCTTTCATGAATACCGCCTACATTTAAAACAAAATCCTCATTTATATCAAATTTCTTTTTAAGTTCTTCTTCTAAGGATGTATCCCTGGGATTTGTTTCACGCAAGCCGTTGGGCATAACCCGGATCTTATCAAGGGAAACGCCGACCTTTTTTGAAATGTCCTGCTTCGAAAATTCTGAAACAGTAGCGATCATATCGTTTAATCGGCATGCCATTTTAATACCAGGTTTATATAAAAATAAGTTCCTTACCGGGCCCATTGCCTCCCTGAATGTAAACGGGATTACATCATGTATTGTAAGCACGGACGGGACCTTTTTCATAAATGGAAAACTCCAGTTATAAAAGAAATGAATAATGTCGGCTTTTTCAGACAGGGCGATGTTCTGGATTGTTGTTGAGTCCAGCTTGGCGTTTTTAACGGACATGGCATGGGTAGTCACGTCCAGGGGAACAATTTTCAGATTTTGATTCCCAGCAAAGATATTATTAACTTCCTCAATTTTATTTCTTTTACAAAGAATTACAACAAAGTGATCGGTACTCGTAAGGTATCTGGTAATCTGAATAACTCCCTGTTCAACACCACCGACAACACCATCATATTTCCTAAAATCGAATACAATTCTCATGTCTAACTCCGCTAATAATGATTAAAAGCTATTTAACAGGCTGTCAATATCTGTAATTGCAAGGCCAACTGATTCATCAGCAGCACCATAATAAATATATAATTTGCCATCTTTTTCAACTATGCCATTTGAAAAAACAACATTACCGAAAAACCCTTCTGTTTCAAACTCTTCAGTTGGGGTAAGCAGCGGGGTTTTTGCCCTTTTGACGATTTTGCTCGGCTCATTCAGGTCTAAAAGCAAGCAGAATAAAGAGTATAATGAATTATCTCCTTTACCATGATAAATAACCAGCCAGCCTTCTTTGGTCTTTATGGGGGGCGCTCCGCCTCCGATTTTCATCGATTCCCATTTCATATCCCTCGGACGAGCTATACATTTATGGTTTCCCCAGTGCAGCAGGTCCGGAGATTCACTGTACCAGATAGAGGCTTTCCCAAAACCTGAATTGTTCGGCCTGTGAAGAGCTATATATTTTCCGTTTACTTTTTCAGGGAAAATAGCAACGTCCTTATTTTCAGGATGAAATATTATCCCTTTTCTTTCAATTGTTATAAAATCTTCAGTTACAGCTAATGCCGTAGACCATGAATCCTGGGAAATAACAGTAAAATTGATATAATACTTCCCGTGAATAAGGGTTATGCGCGCATCCTCGATACCATATTTTTCAGACTCGTCTACCGGATATATAAATGGTTTATCTTCAACAGTAAAATGCATGCCGTCGCTGCTTCTTGCCAGTCTGATATGACTCATTGTTGAAAGATAGTCCTTTCCTTTATATACCACACCCCGCGTATCCTTTAACCGGACATCCGGGTCATCATCTTTAAATTCCATAATAGCCGGATATGACCCGCCATCGTCGAATTTATAAACAGGTGTCCTTACAAATCCTTCTTTCGGTTCACATCCTTCAGCAACACGCAGCAGTAAAATAATTTCATCTTTGAATGTGATAGCACCGGGATTAAAAGCCCCGAGAACCTTGTATTCTTTAAGTGACGGTTTTACATCTGATGGTTTAATAACCGGATTATTTTCGTACTTTTTAATCATGATAAGCTCCTCTTTTCCTTTATTAATTCAATTTTCATAGATATATCTTTATACTGATTGTCATATATAAAAATTCATACAAATAAACAAGTATGAAGAAACGATATGAAATCTTTTTTAAAATTGATATTGTTGACTTGATTTGCTATCTTAACCTGTAAGAATAATACAAAACACAATATCGACCGAAAAGGAAATTTAAACACGGCTTGTTTGAAAAATGTAAAAAGCAAGCATATCTTAAACGCCTATTATTTTATGAGACCTTTGAAAAATGCTCAATTTTGTTCAAGGTCAAGGAAGGCGAAAATTTTAACCACAGGAATACATTGAGTATTTTGAGGATTAAAATTTGAGTCTGACGCGGAAATTGGGCAAAAGGGGGCGTTTTGCAAAGGTCTCACTTTATTAAAGGAGTGCTGCTATGACAAACCTTGGTATTGATCCCAGATTGCCCCTGATACAGGACGCAGATCTCAGCAACAAGGTCGTTCTTGTCCGTGTTGACCACAACGTGGTCAAAAATGACGAAATACGAGACCCTTATCGTATTGATGCCACCCTGGGAACCCTGTACAATATCGTTGAAAGAGGCGGCAGGCTCATCCTTATGACCCACGTCGGGCGGCCGCGTGATAAAAATACAGGCCGGATCAAGGTGGATGACGGCAGCTCTGTCCAGCCTGTCGTTGATTACCTTGAACGTAAACTTTATACCAAATTTGTTATACCCTCGTTTCCTGTGGATCCTGAAAAGGGCGTCAGGGAGATCGACACCTCTATCAATTTGCACATAAGAGATCTTCTTGCCCACAGAACAGGAGGTATTTATCTTCCCAATACTCGATGGTTCGAGGGCGAGGAGGCCGATGACGAAAAGCGGGAACGGTTTGCCATTCAACTTGCAGGTCTGGCCGATGTTTTTGTCAATGACGCTTTCGGCTCATGGCAGCCCCATGCTTCCACTTATGATATCACAAAATATCTGCCCAGCTTTGCCGGTTTCCTCCTCCAGAGGGAACTTACCAACCTAAAGCATGTCCTTAAACCGGAACGTCCTTTTGTTGCCATAGTAGCCGGCGCCAAATATGACACCAAAATCGGCCCTCTCAGCCAGATATATAAAAAAGTGGATCACCTGATATTAGGTGGTGTTATATACAACACATTTTTATGTGCTAAATACGATATTCGAGTAAAGGGAGTAAGTGAAAACGACATCAATGCTGCCAAACAACTTGTTGAACAGGACAAAGAAGACAAAAAAATAGTCGAACTGCCCTTTATTGTGGAATCGGATACTATTGAAGGACGTATAGAAGGTAAGTACAGGACCCGCAGCATCCGGGATTTTAAAAAGGGAGATAATTACGGTTATTTCCTGGATGTAGTCCCTGAATCGTTCGATGCCGGAGGGGTTGCCCAGGTCATAGGCTCTGCCAGAACCATATTTGTCAATGCTGTTATGGGTCTTACTCCTCACTTTTTCGAGGGATCGGAAAAATTAGACAGAACAATTGATCGTAACCGTGAGGCTCAAAAGTTCTACGGAGGCGGTGACACTCTCCAGGAGTTTAAAAACCTCAGCCCGGGCCTTTACCTTGCCGCCATGGACAGCGCCCAGTATTATTTCTTTACCGGAGGCGGGACTGTTCTCAAGGCCATTGAAGAAGGGACTCCCTATGACCTTAAACCGGTTAAGGCACTTATGGAGAATAATGAAGAAAGATCATGACCGGATTCGCCCACACCTATGTTGATATTTTTGAAAAATCAGCAAACATTCCAAAAAGCGCAGCAATATGTCCAAGCAATGCAATCCGATTATTACGTATTTTCTTATTTTCAGCCATAACCATAACGGAGTCAAAAAAAGCATCCACAGAATCACGCAATGAAGCGATATCAAGAAGGGCCTGTTCAAAAAATCCCTTATCCATCTGATCTGAAACCTTCTTTTCAACTTTTTTATATGCATTATAAAGAGCCGATTCGCTTTTGTGCTCAAACAGCTTTTCGTTAACATCCCGGCCCTTATCTGCTGTTTCGATATTCCCGGACTTTTTTATTATATTGACAACCCGCTTGAATGTTACGGCCAGCGGTTCAAAATCGGGTTCGGCCTTTAGCTTCTCCAGGGCAACCACCCTGTTCCATACATCAGGTATATTGTCTATTGAAACGCCTATAATAGCTGCAATTACATCTTTTGAATACCCTTCTTCAGCCAGAAGATGGGCTATACGGTTTTGCAGGAAAGTGTAAACATTTTGGACAGTATCATTTGTTCTCTGCGTACCCTTTGTTCTAAAAAGGCTCAAACTTTTCTCAATCATTTCCTTTAAAGAAAATGAAAACCCTTTGTCACACATGATCTGGATAATACCAATGCCCTGGCGCCGCAGTGCATACGGATCGGAAGCACCGGTAGGAATAAGCCCCACACTGAAACAGCCGCAAATGGAATCGATCTTGTCTGCAATACTTAATATTGCACCTGTAATTGTTTCAGGAAGGAGCCCGCCGGAATAGGTCGGCCTGTAATGTTCCTCAATTGCCGTAGAGACAGTTGGAAGCTCCCCCGCAATTTTTGCATAAACTCGTCCTATAATCCCCTGGAGTTTTGGAAATTCAACTACAACATGACTTACGAGGTCAGCCTTGCAAAGCATTGCGGCTCTTGCAACCTGTCCCTTAAGATCATCAACCTCTTTTTTATTATCCAGACCAAAATCAACCTCGCCTGCGAGGAATTCGGCGATCTGGCTTACCCGTGTAATTTTTTCATGCATGGATCCCAGCTTTGCCTGAAAAAGAACGCCCTTTAACTTTTCCACACGTTCATCGTTTGATATTTCCAAATCGCTTCTGTAGAAGAATTGGGCGTCTGCAAGGCGAGCCCTGATCACCCTTTCATGCCCTTTTGCCACAAGGGCCATATCCCTTGCAGTTGTATTATTCACTGCAATAAAATACGGCATGAGCTTTTTTTCTTTATTAATCACCGCAAAATATTTCTGATGTTCACGCATGGCGGTAATTAGGACCTCACTGGGAAGTTCAAGAAATACATTATCAAAATTGCCGACCACTGCTATCGGATACTCAACAAGGTTCTTTACTATATCCACAAGTTCATCATCAGGTAAAATCATTCCCTTTACACTTTTGGCAACTCTGGCTATATCACGCTCAACACACTTTTTCCGTTCATCCATATCGACCAGCACATGCGCAGTTCTTAAAAGATCAATGTAATCGTTCGATGCATTAACCTTTATCCTGCCAGGGTGCATGAAGCTGTGTCCAAAAGTGAATCTTCCGCTTTTAATATTTCCTAATTTAAACCGGATAATATCCTCTCCCAAAAGTGCCAGAGTCGAATGTATCGGTCTTGCAAATTCGATATCCAGGTCAGCCCATCTCATGGTTTTTGGAAAAGGCATTGAGAGAATAGCTTCCGGCAGAATGTTTTTTAAAAGTGTTTTTGTGGAAATTCCGCGTTCCGCCTTTTTTGCACATAAATAAGAACCCTTTGCGGTCTCCTTAATTGTAAGGCTGCTTAATGAAACCCCTACTTTCTCAGCAAATTTTTTTGCAGCCATTGTGGGCCTTCCTTTTTCATCAAATCCGACTCGACCGGGAGGTCCTATGATTTCCGTTTTCGTGGATTTTTGTTTGGCAGCAACATTTTCGACCCTTATGACAAGCCTTTTGGGGGTTCCGAAAATTTTTGAGCTCCCATGTTCGATGCGAGCCTGACTCATTTTCTGTAAAAGTGTTGAAGAAAGCGCTTTTAAAGCCGGTTCTATATATCCTGCTGGTATCTCCTCTGTCCCTATTTCAAGCAATAGATTATCCATATTCACCTCATTATCCTCTTTTTAATAGCGGAAACCCCTGAGCTTCCCTCTGCTTTAGATATTCTTCCGCACACCTACGCGCAAGGTTCCTTATACGGGCGATATAACCGGTCCTTTCCGTTACGCTGATGGCACCGCGAGCATCAAGCAGGTTAAAAGTATGTGAACATTTCAAGCAATACTCATAGGCCGGGAGGACAAGGGCATCCTCTATAATTCGCAATGATTCAGCCTCGTACTTATTAAAAAGATTCAGCAACGTTTTAACATCAGCCTCTTCAAAATTATACGTTGACTGCTCCACCTCCTGCTGGTGATGCACATCCCCATATGTAATATTGTCGTTCCACTTCAAATCGTAAACATTGTCAACTTCCTGAAGATACATGGTGATACGTTCCAGACCGTATGTGAGCTCCACAGAGATAGGACTTAACTCAATACTACCGGCCATCTGAAAATAGGTGAACTGGGTAATTTCCATACCGTCCAGCCAGACTTCCCACCCCAGGCCGGATGCACCAAGTGTAGGAGATTCCCAGTCGTCTTCAACAAACCTTATATCATGATCAAGTGGATCAACACCCAAAACCTTCAAGCTCTGCAGGTATTGCTTCTGAACATCGTAAGGAGAAGGTTTTAATATTACCTGATACTGATAATAATGCTGCAAACGGTTTGGATTTTCACCATAGCGACCGTCAGTCGGTCTCCTTGAAGGCTGGACATAAGCGACATTCCATGGTTCAGGCCCCAGGGTCTTTAAAAGCGTGGTCGGGTGAAACGTTCCGGCCCCAACCTCCAGGTCATAGGGCTGAACCATTACACATCCCTTGCGTGCCCAAAACTTGTGTAGCGACAGTATAACATCTTGAAAATTCATTTGTAATACCTCTATTTCTTTTGTGACTATATCGAGACCTTTGCATAACGGCACTTTTCGAAGGTCTCTATATCCTTATTTAAAATCACAACATTAGTCTGGAACCTTTAAAAGCCCTTTGGAAGCTATCTTTACATCCAGAAGGTAAGCCCCTTTTCTTGCTGCGAGTAATTCTTCCCATATACTCCTTAACCTGTCAATATCTTCTACCTCACCCAGTGCCCATATACAACCACCACCTCCTGCTCCCGTAAATCTTGCACCGCAATTATTCACAATCGCAGAATCAACGAACTTTTCTCCCATATCATCAAGCACCTCGGGAGTCATCTTTCTCCTTAGAACCATTTCCCTGTTCATTGCTTCTGCTGCTTTTTTATAATTACTCCCGGCCAAAGCGTCAACAAACTTTTTTGTATTTACTGCGATTTCATCCCAAAGCCTGCGATACCTGCCTGATAGAAATTGACTTACCCAAATCCCATTAACATTTTTTGACTCATGGGGAACACCGCAGTAAGCTAATAACAGATGTCTTTCTAGTCTTTTAAAATATGATTCTTTTACAATTGTTTCTTTTATGAAAGCGGGCCCTTCATTGCAGGTTTGCCAGTGCCATACATTAACACCGCCATAAGCAGCTGCGAGCTGGTCCTGCCGACCGCATGGGACTCCTGCCACGCTTTCTTCAAGTGCGTGTGAAAGGAGCGCTACTTTTTTTTTATATTTTGGCGTAATTGCCATTTTCTCTGAAACCACTAAAAACGCTGCGACAAGCGCCACTGCTGCCGCAGATGAACCTCCTAAAGCACTTCTTGGCGGTGATGAGGAATCAATTACAATATGAACACCCTCGGACCTGAAATAGGCTGCGATTGCAAACATCAGCCCCAGGGGATGATCAAAGGGTGCCCTATCAAGAGAATATTCTGCACTCTTAAAACCCTTTGAAGAAACTTTTACCCGTCCTTCTTTATAAGGAAGAAGTCTTGCACGCGTTCTGAGGTCCAAAGCAATATTGAAAGTACACGGATATAGATGTCGAAGCGGGTAATAGAAAGTATCTATATCCAAAGTACCGCCCATATCGATCCTGCATGGAGCCGAAATTTCAACAGGTTCTTTTTCAAGAATTTTTCTCAAACTAGAAACCATAATAAGAATATAGCAAATTAATGAATGATAATTGTTGATTGTCGATTGATAGAAATCGCCCCACTGACAGCGGGGTCAATTTTAAAAAAGATTTTGATCCTTAAATCTTCGTATTAATTTAGCTTATTGAAATACATGCCCAAATGAGCATTCAGGTGATACGGTTTTAAGGCGGGTCCTGTTTGAAGGTATTAGTAAGCGTTAAGAAAGAACAACAAACAAGCACATTTTATATGCAAGGCAAAGAATATGTTCGCTTAACAAGCTTTTTATAAAAAGATTGCACCTGTTCTTTCTTTAGGCTTACTTATGCCTGAGTTCGACACGTCTTAAAACCGGATTATCTTAATGCGGCTTTTCAAAAAGCAAAAATGCAACTAAAAAAAAGATTTTCATCCTTCAATCGACAATCAACAATCGTTAATTTATCGTTATTCACTGCTCTGAAAGAGCCTCATTTTTCGGATATGCTTTGGAACATACGCTGTCCCTTAACCGCGTATCTGGCGAAGGAATTTCAGGCTCTTGGGCTCTTTTCCCAGATGATAGGGGACAAAAGCCTCCAAAAACTCCAACCCTTCATTTGAAGCCTTAGGAGTAAATCTGATCCTTCTTGCCTTTGCTAAATCTCCCTTTTCAATCCAAAGGAGCTGCTTGATTGTTCCTTTGGAAAGAATTATCCTTTGTAAAGAACCCGGAGAACACCTTTCACAAACAAGCCCACCCCTTGAAAGATCAAAAACAACGCTGCTTTTCTCTATTTCTTCCAATTGTGTCCGGCAGATGCTGCACTGCCTTAAATTCGGATTATAACCGGCAATGGCCATAAACCTTATCTGGAACAGAATACTTAATACCGCTTCAGGCGTATGCCCGAGGTCGAGTTCATCAAGTACATGCTGTAACAGATGGTAAAGCTGTACCTGTTTTTTTCCTTCTTCCATCCACTCTTTTACCAATTCAGTCCAGTAACTGGCGTAGGCAGTTTTTTTTATATCCGCTCTGATCCTGAAAAAAGGATGTTTTAATGCCGCTTCCTGCAAAACAGGAAGCCCTTTGCCGCGACCTGAACTGCATACTATATTTAAAACAGAAAAAAGCTCAAGAATGCCTGAAAATCGTTTTGTGCTTTTTTTAGCAGATTTTGCAATTACGGATACCTTACCCCTGTTTAATGAAAAAAAAGTGATGATAAGATCATAGTCTCCGAAATCGATGCGTCGGAGCATAATGGCGGGCGTGGAAAAAGTTGGCATGTGGTCATATACCAAGAAGAGTAGTGGCAATAACAAAATAGAAAAATACACTAATTACGTCTATTGCTGTCGTAACAAAAGGACCTGTAGCTACAGCAGGGTCGATGTTTATCCTTGCAAAGGCCATGGGCACCAGTGAACCGACCAGTGCTGCAACAGCCATGGAAGAAATAACAGCAAGACCTACCGATACAGCAAGCTCCGTCGAACTGTACCGAACCTGTGCTACAGCGCCTATTAAAAAACCATAAACAATACCCAGAATACAACCAATGGAAAGTTCTTTTAAAACGACAGACCAGATATCTCTTATATCGATACGCCCTGTGGCAAGTCCGCGAACCACAATAGTGGAAGACTGGGTACCGATATTCCCGCCCATACCCATGATAACTGGAATAAAAACCGCCAGAAAAGCAAACTTATTTAAACTGCTCTCAAAGTGACCTATAATGAATAACGCGATTATCCCTCCGATACAGCTTGCAAAGAGCCACGGCAGGCGTATTCTGGTACTTTTTAAAACTGATTTGGTTTCGACAAATTCCTCTCCCACACCGGCCATTTTCAATATATCTTCTGTTGCTTCCTGCCTGAAAATATCAATAACGTCATCTACAGTCACAATACCTACAAGTCTATTTGTTTCATCAACAACCGGTACAGCCAAAATGTCATATCGAGCAACAATTTTTGCCACCTCTTCCTGGTCCATATCTGTCTGAACAGAATAAACGTCCGGTGTCATGAAATCCTTTAGAGGTGTTTCAGGCCCGACTACAACGAGTTGTCTCAATGAACTGACGCCTACCAGCTTGCCGTATTCATCTACAACGTAAAGATAAAAAGGCATTTCAACGTCCATATGCTCTTTCTGCAGCGATTCGATTGCCTCTTTTGCGGTTGTATCTTCTTTCAAAGCGATGAAATCGGGAACCATGATACCACCTGCAGTATCATCTTCATACCGAAGAAGCTCTTCGACTTCTTCTGATCCCTCTTTTTTCATTTTCTCAAGGATGGAATCAGACATCTCCTCAGGCAAACGTCCGACAAGGTCTGCAACGTCGTCGGCGGGCATGTTTTCCAGGATTTCAACGACTTCATCCATGTCCAATCCTTCAATGAAACTTAAAAAAATATCTTCTTCGAGTTCGCTGAAAAGGATTCCCTTTTGCTCGACGTCCTTTATCATATCAAAGAGCTTGTGCTGATCGGAAAGCGATAATAAGGGAAACACTGCGGACAGATCGGCTCCATGTGTTTTTCTTACAATATTAAGAAGATGGCTCGTAGCTCCCCGTCTGAGCAGCCGCTTTATGCTTTCGATAAGTATTTTATTGCGATCGCCTTGCATAGTTCCCTTTGTTATCTATCTATTGTGAGACCTTTGCAAAACGGCACTTTTTGCCCGATTTCTGCGTCAGGCTCAAATTTCGGCACGCAGTGAAGCTTTAGCGCTATCCTCGAAACCCCGCCATGGCGGGTTCCTGTGGTTGAAATTTTCGCCTTCCTTGAACTCGAATAAAAATTCCCATTTTTCAAAGGTCTCATTGTATAAACGAAAAAACATATTCAGATAAAATTCGAATATCTATGGAATCGTTATATTAACGACCTGCCCGACATTTCCTGGAACATCAACGTTTTCATCATTTAACAGCAATTTAACTCCACCGGCATTTCCGATAAGAAGATTATAACCTGAAATTGCTTTAAGCTCTACCTGATCCCCTGGTTTCAAATTATACTCACTGGGGTCCTTGCCGTCCATCGATATCTTCATCCAGGTTTCCTCAACTGCCATTATTTTCAGTATAAACATTTCCGGTTTCTCATTAACCTCAGCTTTAACAGTCCCGGTGTCATATTGAGGTTCTAAGGCAGTTTTGCTCCTATTTTCTTTAACTTCCCTATGCTCCTTATTGGTCTTCATAGTATCAACGTGTGAATGTCTTTCCCATAAAACGGATAATCCATAAACGGAAAGAACAATAATGCATAATAGTATTCCCATAGAAATTAGTAAGCGTTGCCAGAACTTTTGACTTGATATCTTCAAATCGTTTTCCGATTTTATTATTTTTCGGACAACCTTGAGTCGTAACTCATAACGCCGGATTGCTTCATCCTCATCAGCACCGATTGCTTTTGCAAAGGCACGCAAAAATCCTCTGACAAAAGCCTCATCAGGAAGTCTATCATGATCTTCCTCCTCAATATAAAGAAGATTCTCTATCCTGATCCGGGTTTCCTTAGATACCGTTTCAAGACTGATATCTTTTTCAAGCCTTATGGCTTGAAGGTAACGTCCGAATGAAAGCGATTTTTTATCTGTTGTCATATCTTTAGGTTATCGTCTGTTCCAAATTATAAAAAATATAACATTTTAACTTTTTGAAAAGCTGCATTCAGATAATCCGCCTGAGGCGGATCACCTGAATGCTCATTTGGACATATTTTTCAATAAGCTAAATTAATACCAAAAAACATAACCGTTTACGGGTTCAGAGTTATGGATTCATCGAAATTAAGATAACCCTGAACGGTGTACCCCGCCTGCCATTCTTCGGGCAGGTATGAACCTGTGAACGCCTGTCAAAATACTTTACTATCTTATAATCTTTATATGAGATCGACTACGAAGATCTTCGAGCCACGAAATGTACTTCTTGTCAACGATCTCTTTATAGAGTTTCTGTGATACTTCAGCCGTTGCTTCCTCAAGAGATTTTCCTGAAGTGTTTTTTATTTCTTGAACATAAAGGATCTGGTAGCCCTTGTCATAATCGAGCACATCGGTAAACTCACCTGCCTCTAATGCTTTTATTACCTTTTGCAACTGTGATGAAAGCTCATCAATTTTAAATAATCCTAAGTCCCCTCCCTCAAAAGCCTGAGGTGAATCAGAGTAGCTCTTGGCAAATTTTTCAAAAGATTCTCCCTGTTTCAATTTGCTAAGAACTGCTTCCATTTTTTTTAAAATCATAAGTTTTTCTGTTTCATCGGCTCCTTCAGGAACGTTCATAACGATATTGCGAAGGTGATAACTTTTTTCTCCGGCATACTCATCTATATGGCTTTCATAATACTTCTTTATATCTTCAGTAGTAACTACTATTTTTGATTTTACTTCACGATTGACCAGTTTCTCTCTAAGGATCTGTTCTTTAACATTCTTATGATACTCTTCTAAAGTGACCCCCTGCTTGCTCAACTCTTCTCTGAAATCTTCGTCTGTAATAAACCTTGCTTCCTTCATCCGCTCAATTGCTTTGTCTATTTCCTGCCGGCTAACAGAAATTTTGTATCGCTTTATCTCCTGATCCGCAAGCTTCTGATCGATAAGCATGTTTAGAGCATCTTCCCGCACCCGAAAAAGCATTTTACGCTCCTCTTCATAGGAATAGCCAGATGCCTTGATACGCTCCTCATAGGGTTTTATCAGTCGGTTCAGATCATAAAGCAAGATAATATCATCATTAACGATTGCCACTATCCGATCAACAACTTCAGAACCCCCGGCACTACGGATAACAAAAAAACTGCAAGCAAGGAAAAAGCCCGTATAAAAAATCCAGGATAGTAGATGCTTTAAAAGTCTTTCGTCAATCATAGAAAATCCTGTGTCAACTTCCGTCACTTTCTACGGAGCAATAATCTTTTCCCACTGTTCCTCGTTTATTTCAATATTGTATTTTTTCTGGATTTCTACTATCCACGATTTATAGATTTTTTCTATCTTTTTTCTGCGCAAATGTTTTACTATCTTTTCATTCAAATCTTGTGAATTCTCCACCCAATCCGGTTTGTGCTTATCAGCTTTATAATTTTTCTCATAATACTTTGAAATATCATCGGCGGTAATTACTATCTGGTCCGACAGTTCTTTTTCAACCAGCTTCTCAATCAGCAATCTGGTCCTTAACCCTTTTTCCCAGGATTTATAGGAAACAGCATATTCAAGTAATAACTCCTCGAAAACATTATCAGGATAATCACTCTTAATTTCCGCAACCGCCTTTTCCACTTCCATGTCAGAAATCGAAATATTTAGTTCTTTAGCCCTTTCAAGAAGAATCAGCTCTTCGGTCATCTGGTTTAAAAGCCGCGTCTTGGCTTCTTTTAATGCTGCAGGTTCCTGTAAAACATTATGCGGATAAGCCGCCTCGGCAATTTCAAATGCTTTTTGAAAATCAATCACCGTCACAACTCTTTCTCCGACCCGAATTAAGTATTCATCCTGTTGTTTTAATTCCGGCCCCGGACAAGCTGTTAAAATGCAAATAGCTAATAAAGCGATTACCATTGAAAATCTATTATATGAAAAATTCATAATTGATAACAAAGCCTTAGAAGTTTCTCACTTTTATTAAATTGATTAATTCGTAAAAAGTCGAATTTATCAGTCCCGACTCAATCGGGATTAAAACATTTTGTAAAGAATAGTTTTTTTGACTCATTTCAAAACCATTAACTGTTAACACGTTGTTCGATTTCTTTCAAGATGTTTCTGGTTTGAGCCAGCACACCATTTATGCTGCGACTAGAAAGCCTGGCCTTTAAAATGTGCTTTGGTGAAAATTCAAAGACTTTATGATTTGATAAAATCATACCGACGATACTCTGCGGATCTTTATGGTGTGGTTCCGACAGGTACAACACAAGCTGCCTATTTGTTAAATCAAGCCTTTTTACTCCCGCCTTTATTGATAATACTTTTAGCATGATTTTTATAAGAAGATTAGAAGCTTCATTAGGCAAAGCGCCAAAACGGTCTATCAATTCGTCTTTGAAATCGGCAATCTCACTTAACTCGGTCATCTTTGCCAGGCGGCGGTAAGCAGAAAGCCGTTGGTCAATATCAGGTATATAAGATTCAGGCATAAATGCAGACATCATGACATTTATTTCAGGTTCCAGAGTTTCTATGACCGGTTCTCCTTTCAACTCTGATATTGCATTTTCCATTAACTTAAGAAACATGTCGTAACCTACTGCAGCGATATGGCCGGACTGGGAAGCCCCTAAAATAGTACCTCCTCCCCTAATTTTTAAATCGCTCATGGCAATTTGAAAACCGGAACCTAAGTCGCTGTGCTCCATAAGTACCTTGAGCCGTTTCTGGGCATCCTTCCCTATTACGGTTTCATCAGGAATAAAAAGGTATGCATAAGCCTGTTCATCGGCACGTCCCACGCGACCGCGCAATTGATACATCTGGGCAAGCCCGAATCTGTCCGCCCGATTAACAATTATAGTATTTGCCGAAGGAATATCGAGACCCGACTCTATAATTGTCGTGCAAACCAGCATGTCAATTTCTTTGTTCATAAACAGTAAGATAACACGCTCTAATTTATCTTCATCCATACGACCGTGCGCCACATCCAGCCTGACCTCGGGTACCAGTTTTTTTAATTTGCCCGCAATTTTCCAGATACTATGGATATTGTTATGAACAAAAAAAATCTGTCCCCCTCTTCCCTGTTCTCTTCTTATAGCTTCTACTACTACTGCATCATCAAACTCAGAAATATATGTTATTATCGCCCGGCGATATTCAGGTGGTGTTGAGATAATACTTATATCACGCATCCCCATAAGAGACATGTGAAGGGTCCTGGGTATCGGGGTTGCCGTTAGAGCCAGAACATCCATGGTATGTCTTATTTTCTTCAGCCTCTCCTTATGCTTGACTCCAAAACGCTGCTCTTCATCAAGCACTAAAAGTCCAACATCTTTAAAAGCTACATCTTTGGAAAGAAGCCTGTGGGTACCTATAACAATATCTATCTTTCCTCCTTTTAAATCACTTATGATTTTGCGTTGTTCTTTTTGAGAACGAAATCTGCTTAAACATGCAACATTGACCGGATAATCGGCAAAACGGCTTGAAAACGTTTCAAAATGCTGCTGTGCAAGTACCGTTGTCGGAACGAGCATGGCAACTTGCTTTCCGTTATATACAGCCATAAATGATGCTCGAAGGGCCACTTCAGTCTTTCCGTACCCCACGTCACCACATATAAGTCTGTCCATAGGAGTTGATTTTTGCATATCGGAAAGCACGTCTTCTATGGCGCTGAGCTGGTCTTTAGTTTCTTCGTAAGAAAAACCGGCCTCAAAATCATGTAAAGAACTATCGATGTTTTCAAAGGCAAACCCTTTTTCAACCTTGCGTGCGGCATAGATTTTAAGAAGCGCGCCGGCAATTTTTTCTGCTGACCGCTTCACTCTGCTTTTGATCCGCTCCCACGATTTTCCGCCCATCTTGTCGAGCACGGGTTCGATACCGTCTATCCCCATGTACTTTTGAACCATATTCATGCGATCTACAGGAAGGTAAAGCTTATCGCCATCTTTATATATAATAAGGAGAAAATCGTTGGCTGACCCGTTTACTTTTAATTTTACCAAGCCTTCATACCGACCTATTCCATGCTCAATATGCACAATAAGATCTTCTTTTTTTAAATCTTCAAATGTAAGAAGTTCTGCCAGAGCCTTTTGCTTTTGTCTCGGTCTGCTCCTGTGTTTTGCGCCAAATATTTCATCCTCTGTAATTATGGCAACCAATTCATCCTGCCACACAAATCCCGATGAAATCCGACCGAAACAGATGTATGCAAAACCTTTACCCTGCGTAATATCTGAAAACCTGTCAATTTTTTCCAGTTGAATGCCATAAGGTGTTAGAATGGATTTAAGCCTGTCAGCCTTGGATTCGGAATTACAGACAATAAGTACTTTGCATCCCGAATGTTTTTTATCACTGATCCATTGGGCAAAGGGCGAGAAAAGCTTATCTTCTTCCTGATGAGTTTTAATGGCCAAACTTATATCTGAATTATCTTGCACGGAAAAAGAATATTTCAGCGACTTTTGTCTATTATCATCTTCTTCCTTATAAACAGAGAGCATTTTAAGGGTTACCGGTTTTTTCCGTGCAAATACCCTGGTCACATCGGCCCACTTCACATACAGGCTGTCAGGTTCGACACACAGTCGGTTTTCATTACACGCTTCAACAAAGTTTCTGAATGTACGTGCTTCCGATTCAAGTGCTGCTTTTTCCAGTTCTTCAGGCTCTGTCTGAATAAAAAGGGTATTTTCCGGCAAATAATCAAAAATAGTGTCGACAGCAGGGTAAATCATGGGAATCAGGCTCTCAACCCCTGGAAACACGCTCTCTTTTTTTATACGGTCTACTATATCCCTGACACCTGAAACAGGGATATCAAGAGCTGATGCCCGCTCTCTTATCCTGCTTATTATAAGGGGGATACGCTCCTTTTTTAAAACAGCTTCCCTGGCCGGAAGTATGACAGCTTCTTTAAGTCTTTTTATTTTTCGCTGGTTTGCTGCGGAAAAAAATCTTATGGAGTCAACCGTGTCTCCAAACAGTTCGATCCTCAACGGATCAGGGTACATGGGAGAAAAAACATCTATTATTCCACCCCGTATTGAGAAATCACCTGGCTCCTCAACAATAGCGGTGCGAGCATACCCGCCTAAAATCATCTTTTCGATCAAATCGTCCCGTTCAATCTCCTCGCCCACCATAATCAGCTCAGCATAACTGCTGATTTCCTTACGGGGAATAATTTTTTGCAACAAAGCATCTACGGTTGTAACAACAATAGAGGGCATATCATCTTCTATCAGCTTATAAAGCGTTCTTATTCGTCTGGCTGCTGTTTCATTATGATAAGGTAGAAACTTGAACGGTAAAATATTATAAGGTGGAAAATAGAGTGTTTTGATTTCAGCTTTTTTCAGAAAAAACTGCAGATCTTCTAATATCTTTTCTCCATGTTCAGAAGAAGGTACAAGCAGAAAAATAGGGACTTTGTGTTTCTGACAGATTTTGGAAATAAAATATGCTTTATCCGACCCTTCCAGCCCCGAGCAGTAAATCCCTTGATTTCTTTTAGGAATTTGATCAAGCAGAGTTTTGAGTGAAGTTTTTTCTTGATTTGGATTCATAAACACAGTAATTTCTTTCAGATTGATATGTTCTACATAGAAAATGATCTAGTTTTTTCGTGCCGACGTAGCTCAGTTGGTAGAGCAGCTGATTCGTAATCAGCAGGTAGGCGGTTCGACTCCGCCCGTCGGCTCCATAACATTTAAAGGGATTACGGTTACTTACACCCGTAATCCCTTTTTTTGTTTTAATCCAAAAAAAACGGCAAATCAAGGCAAATTAGTACTTTCTGCATAAAATTTACAGAAAGTTTTTGGAGAGTAATATGGAAAAGGAACTTTTGTTTTTCGTAACGCCTCGGAAATCAGGCGTTTTATTGACCAAGCCGTGGAAAAATTCCACTATTGGTTAAAAAACATGGGTTGCATACGAGAAAGATCAATCGACGCTGGAAAGCATTTATTCCAAATATTGAATCATGGTTAAAAAAATAAGTATAATAAATGGTGAATGAAAGTACTTTTTTCTTGTCATATCGCCCCACTTAAGCGGAATTGTTCTGAGCACTTGTCACATCATTTTATTTGATAAAACTTTAAATTTGAAGGGCGTATCCCCGAAAAAAACGTCAGGCAAGGATCGTAGAAAAAAGTGGAATTACTGTAGTAAAAATATCACCGGAAATGAAACTGACGGGGTGTATGAAACAATAAAACACCACGCCGTAAGCGGTCGGGGTATATGATAAATTAATCAAAAATGATATTCAAGGGCAATAGAAATGCTTTCCTGGCTGACGACCTGCCCCTCAATTTTTGCCAGAACAGAAGGTGTCAGGTAAATCTCAACTCCGGCAAAACCACCAAAACTATTTTCGTTTTCAAGCTCATCTTCGTATATAAATGAAGTAAAAGGCGGATCAAGACCGGTAAGCTGCTCACGCTTGGTAGTCTCATCATATTTTAAAAAAACCCCTCCGAGATAAACGGCAAACTTGGGGTACAAAAAACCTAGTTCTCCCTTAACTGACAACTCTTTAAATTCAGCCTCTTTATTCCATTTATTACCAGCAGATGAATCGTATTCATACTCCACATCTCCGCTCAAATATGCTCCGGAAAGGCTGCTATAGAACCCCTTGAACACACCTCTTTCCACTTCAAAAAGACTCAATTGCAGACCACCGCCATAGACAAAGGACGTGCTGGAAAGTTCTTTATAACCGCCACCTGCTTCTAAAAAAATCTCCAAATAGTCCGTCAAACCATATCGAATGTACAGAGAATCCATATGCATTGATGTAGGAAAATCATTTTTTTCGCTGTCTGAAATTGGGACTGCCTGAACAGTAGTTGAGCTTCCATCTGATGTTATTTGTTTTCGTTTGGTAAGTTCAGTTGCAACTTCCCTGTACAAATGTCGATAACCTAAGGCAAAGTTTCCCTGGGCCATGTTTCTGCCTACTCCCCTCTGCGGCAATTCCGTCATTTTTGTGGCTGAAACCGGAGCAGAAGATTTTTTAGCTTTAGTGGTTTTTTTATCAACCGCCTTTTTTCTTATCTTTAAATCGCTTGAAATTAAAGCCCTTTTTTGATGGACGGCAATATGTTTAGCCAGCTTTTTCTCTCTTAGGGACCTGATTGTTAAATTCACCTCCTTCTTGGATTTAATAGGGCCGATGTAAACTATATACCAATGTCCCTGGTCTGCAATTTTTTTGTACTTTGCAACTACTTTGTATCCATGCTTTTGAAGTTTCTCGACATATTTTATGGCATCTTTTTTGATGCGAAAAGAACCTGTATGTAGATAATAGTAGTATTTTGTGGCACTTAGAGTAATATCCGGACATAAAAATATGACAGATATCACAATTAGTATCCATAAAAGATGTCTTGAAAAATAAGATTGTTTTCCTTTAACCCGGCTTTTTTGCATCAGTTTGCCTCGTAATTCAGCATAAAGATTAACTTTTAAATTCAAGCGATAAAATACTGCTTATCATATATATCGTAGTTTTCATACGGTTTAAGCTGGTTTTTTCCAATTTTTAGATCTTCAGTTCGCCGTGTTCACAAAATAATACATATTTTGTTTACAATAATATAACTCATTTTCTTGATCTCATGATTCAGCGAGACCTTTGAAAAACACTCCCTTTTTCCTCTCGCCTGTGGCGGGATCCGGCTCATATTTTGGCACGCAGTAAAGCTTTGAAGCTATCTTCAATTTATCCCGTTAGTTAAATCCGTAACGGCGGGATCATCTTCCCTGAATTTGAATCCTGCTTTAGCGGAAAGCATTCATAAAGGTCTTTTGGCATAAATGTTAAGTTTTATTTTCGAGCGGTAAAATGCTGCTCATCATAAATATCTCCTAATTTTCAAACGGTTTGAGGTAATATTTTATCAATTTTCAGATTTTCACTTCGCTTTGTTCACAAAATAATACAATTTCATTTACAAAAATATAATTATCTTTCCAGATTGTTTTTAATCCACCCTCAGTTACAGCATAACCAAAAGAAATCACAGCACATTTAATTAGCAATTCTAATTGGTATACATTTTGCAAGGATATAACTTCACGTTCTCCAGATTATGCGCTCCAACCTAATTTCTTAAGAAATATTGTTCAAAAGAGGTAAAACTATGCGAAAAAGAATATACACTTTATCCGCCTGGAAAGTCATAATATTTTTCTTTTTATTCTTCCTTTCTTTCCAGACTTTATGCTTTGCGGCCGATATTACGCTCCGATGGGATGCGAATACCGAGACTGACCTCGCGGGTTATAAACTCTATTATAAAATCGATTCATCCGGCCCCCCTTACGAAGGTACTGGTGCTGACCAAGGCCCTTCGCCCGTAGATATACCATTAAGCAATCTTAGTGATCCGAACAACCCTGAATTAACAATTACCGGATTAGACGCCGGCAACATATATTTTCTTGTCCTTACCGCATATGATACCGAAGGAAACGAAAGTGGTTATTCAAATGAGGTGTCGACCTTTTATATTTCTTCGCCTCAGAACGGTTTCTGTGTCAACTATGCCGACCATACGTCATTTAACGTATCAGGGCGAGGAACTGCCGGAGCTGTTGTGGAAATTTATTCAGATAGCACATTATTGGGGACAACTACAGCAAATGAAGACGGAAGCTGGTCACAAAATGTTGACTTTACGCCCGTCAGTGAAGGGGCTGTAAACTTAAATGCTAAAATAAATACAGTGACTTCAAATACCGTCCCAGGAACGCTCGATATTTCCGCACCTCAGGTCAGCTCGACTCCCACAGTAACTGAAATAACCGACACCACAGCAGTTATTGAATGGACGACAAGCGAACCGGGGTCCAGTCTGGTCCAGTATGGTACAGCCAGCAGCGGTTGGGGAAGTTACACATTAAGCCAAAATATTGACAATTTGACGTCAAATCATAGCATAACATTAACCGGACTTTCGGAAAACACCACATATTTTTTTCGTGTAGGATCCACAGATGCCTGTGGTAACGGCCCTGATCAAATCCCAAATACCACAAACCCTTCTGCCGAGGACACTTTTAGCACCCTCCAGTCATATCCTCCATCAATAGTAGAGTTTCCCGCTATTGATTTTGATAATAATACTATAACTATCACCTTCAACAAACCGAATATGCAAAATGCAACCATTGAGGCAAATTACAGTTTCAGCCCTTCCCTTAATTTTATCACCCCAGGAGGGTCTGATGATATTATCAATACAGGCGGAAGTACATATCGTCTTTCTATGACCTCCATTCCACATAACACCGTTTTAATATTAACGGTAAGCAGCATTACAGACTCCGACGGTAATCCGGTGACACCCAGCTCCATCAGGATCAACGACAATGACAATGATGACATGGCTGATGACTGGGAAGTCGATAACGGCCTAGACCCGTATGTTGATGACAGAACTCAAGACCTGGACGGCGACGGGTACACGAATTACCAGGAGTATCAGTGCGGTACAGATCCCGGTGACGGGGCTTCAATACCTTTTGAAATAATAGAGACTCTGCCACATCATAATTCCGGAATCACTGATTCCTGGCGTGTACCGAACAATTCCTCCTTTGCTGTGTTTATAGATTCTGCTAATGGAATTAATATAAATCAAGACAGCATCAATTTTATCATTGATGACGGTAACCAGGTTTATGAACGGAACTTAAGTTCCGATACAGTCCGTGTAGTTAAACTATCCGATGATGATGATTCCCAGGTTACCCTTCTCTGGGCTGTTTACGACCGTTCTCAGGATACTTATGAAAATTATGAATTTGATGCGAACGTCAACATTCAAATTGACGCCTATGACACATACGGCAACTGGATGAACCAGGCAAGTTATGATTTTAATGTTGAATCCGAAACAGAGCATAATGAAGCCAATGATCCGGCCAATCTGCCGGATACCGGGCCTGTTGATCCTGAGGATCCCGCTCTCGGCGGAGTTTATGATACAGGTATCCTGGTAAACAGCGGCGATCTTGAAGGTGCCATGATTGTTTATAACAGCTCTGAACCGGTTCCTCCCGCGTTTGGACCTGTCGATGAAATTCCAGTAATCGATTTGCCTGGCGTTGAATCGGTTGGAATGCCCATGCATTTCCAGCCACCCACGGTGTATGATACGCCGGTCAAAGTTTTCATCCCATGCCCGGGATATACTGATGTTAGCGGCCTTAGTGTATATTATTACAATGGCACCAACAGTGTATTGGCTTGTGATGCTGACGGTATTGTCCAGCCGGCAGGTGAAGGCTGGATGGTTCCGGGTTCCAGGGTAAATCACAATGATGTAAGTCTATCCTATATAGAAATCAAGGTATATCACTTTTCCGGAGTTCAAGCAGCAACATCCCTGCCTTCCGGCGGTTCATCGTCAGGAAGTGGAGATGACGGTGACGGTGGTGGCGGTTGTTTTATCGCTACCGCTGCTTTTGGCTCAGAAACTGAAAAGCATGTACAAATCCTCTGTGAATTTCGAGACCGACGTCTTTTGCCTAATAGTATCGGCAGGAAAATCGTAGATCTATATTACAGGAATTCCCCGCCGATAGCCGATTATTTGCGCAAACATCCTGGTCCGAGGAAGGTTGTAAGGTATGCGTTGATCCCGGTAACCATACTGGCCTATATGACACTCTTTGATCAAACGCTTCTTTTACTGCTTACTATCACTTTAATACTTATTTCCGTGATGTACATCGCAAGGTGTATTTTCATTCGTCTTGAATCGATTGACAGGAAAAATGATGATACATTTTTCCTGACTAAGGGTCTGCCATGATAGCTATTATCTGCAAAATAACCCTATGGTAACCTGTTATGCAAACCATCCTGGTCATTGACGATGACAAGATGATATTAAATGTGATAGAACTCGCATTAACTAAAGCCGGGTATTATGTTGAAACAGCTGAAAGTGGGAATGAAGGGATTCAAAAATTCGATGACGGATTTTTTGATCTGGTTATAACAGATATTATCATGCCTGATATAGATGGCAATGAAGTTGCAAAATACATACGTAATTCTTTCAAAAAATTTACCCCGGTTATAGGCATTTCCGGAGTGTCGTCGGTCCATGAGGCCGTCGATTTTAATGTTTTCCTTTCCAAACCCTTCTCAATGAAAACCCTTCTCTATTTTGTTGCCAATCTGCTATCTGTTGTTTCAAGTTCAGTGGCTTGTTTATGAAATTATAATTGCTGGTATTATTAAATCCATTCATAAATGAATTCATTTATGAATTGACAACTCCCCTCTCTGTGCATATACTTCACCCCGTTTAAAAATCTTTATAATTCATATCTGTATCCATTTTATTGACTATACAGTCCAAAGTTCTATCATTCCTGCGGAAGCAGGAATCCATAAACCCTTTCCCCGATCAATTTGAGGATAAGAATTTTTCTGGATTCCAGCCGCAGTTTATCCCGTGGGCGGGGCGGGAATGATAGTTTGGCTGATATGATATTTCTTTAAATTTCATAGAGTTAGAAAGAACTTTGGACTCTCAAGTTGTTGATAAGAATTCTTTTTTTCATCAACTTCATAAAGTTTCTGGTAATTTATCGGACAACATATGTATAAAAAAACGTTAAATCCTTATACTCCAATAGATCGTTTAAAAGAAATATCTACGTGGGTCTCTTCTGTGCAGGACCTTGATCAACTCCTTGAGCTCATCATAGAAACAGCCACACGGATGATGGATGCCAAAGCCAGTTCTCTGCTTCTTGTCGACAAAAAAACCAACAAGCTCTATTTTAAGGTGACAACCGGTGAAAAAAAAGTTGACATCAAAAAGTTTGAAATCGACATGGGACAGGGAATTGCAGGTTATGTTGCTGAAAAAGGCGAACCCCTTCTTATCCCCGATGTCAGTTCGGATCCGCGCTGGTACAGAGAAATCAGCGATTCAATAGGCTTTACAACAAGTTCCATTGCCTGTGTACCCATGAAGATAAAAGGCCAAACAATAGGTGTCGTTGAAATCATTGACAAAGTAACAGGAGATCCGATTCAAAATGAGGATTTAAAAATATTATCGGTATTTGCCGATCTGGCGGCCCTGGCTATCGGTAATGCCAGAAAAATTGCAAATAATAAAAGAGAAATAAAGGACCTTAAAAAAGAACTAGAGCTCAAATATGAAATTGTTGGGGAAAGCAAAACCTTAACTAAGGTAATATTCGATGCTGTTAAGGTGGCAAATTCAAAAGCAAGCACCCTTATTTTAGGAGAAAGCGGAACCGGTAAGGAGTTACTGGCCCGGTTAATTCATCGTTCAGGCTCCAGGAAAAATCAGCCGATGATTGTCTTAAATTGTGCGGCTCTTCCTGAAACATTGCTGGAAGATGAGCTTTTCGGACATGAAAAAGGAGCCTTCACCGGGGCTGTGGGCAGAAAGATCGGAAAATTTGAACTGGCAGATGGAGGTACGATATTTCTTGATGAAATAGGAGAGATGAGCCCCGGAATGCAGGCAAAGCTTCTCCGTATTCTTCAGGAAGGTGTTTTCTATAGGGTAGGCGGCAACAAATCGATTCCCGTTGACGTTAGGGTCATATCAGCCACGAACAAAAACATTACCGAGGAGGTTTATGAAGGAAGATTTAGAGAAGATTTATTCTACCGTTTAAATGTTGTTGAGATTCACATGCCCCCTTTGCGGGAAAGAATGGAGGACATCCCCTTGCTTGCCCAATATTTTTTGGATGTCTTCAAAAAGGAAAGAGGTCTTTCAAATTTGACTATTTCAAAAAAGGCCATGGATTATATGCTATTATATGACTGGCCGGGAAATGTCAGGGAAATGAAAAACGCCCTTGAACGTGCGGTAGTTATGGGTAATGGCATTGAAATTTTGCCGGAAGACCTTCCCAATCTTTCTTCAAATCCCAAATACCCGGGTTTAGAGGTAGGTTTGACTCTCAAAGAGGCTATAGACAGCTTCAAGAAAGAGTTCATAACTTTAAACCTCAAACATACCGGAGGAAATAGAAGTATGGCTGCAAAAAGCATGAGTATCCAGAGAACCTACCTTTCTCGCCTTATATCAAAATACAATCTCTATTGAATTTGATGAATTCGTAAAAAGCCGAATTCATCCAGGCTTTATCAAAAAATATTTCATTTGGCGGGAGGCAGATAAGCGCAGACTTCGAAAGGGGGCGTTTTGAAACTATCTCATGTTACTATTATAACCATTATATCGGCTATTATCATCACCGGGTGTTCAGGATATGGGAAACTCGTAATTGAGTCAAAAAATGAAGCTGAGGTTACCATTGAGGAACTGATAAAAATTTCGGATGATTATGATATTCACTATTTCGGTCATGGTGAAAAATTTGTATCGGGTATCATTTTTGATCCTAAAAAAGACAATAAGAAGCTCCTGCCGGGTGATATGTGGGTGAAAATAAATGAACAGACAACGATTTCAGATATCGTCAAAAGGATTAAGGGTAGTGACTTCCCGGGATTCATCCCAACTCTTTACA
>DAOWEJ010000111.1 GCA_030638575.1 Deltaproteobacteria bacterium
GCGACCGATAAGGCTCGACCAACCAAAAGCCTCACCAGCATGGCTAACAATGTAAACCACTTGTCCGGCCTTGCCGATGCTCAACCTAACGCGACCTTTTAATAATATATAGAAGCGGTTGGCAGGGTTCCCCTCGTGAAAGAGAAAATACCCTTTCTCCCATGATTCTTTCTTTGAGATTTTCATGATTTCGTTTACGAAAATCTGGCCTGTTCCCCAAAAAAAATCTGCTTGTTTAACATACATGGCGTTCCCTCCTTTTTATCCATACCCATAAAAACTATCTGTAAATGAAACGATGAAGTCTTTAGGCAAATAAAGGATAAAAGAGTATAGCAAAATTAGAAAAGATAGTTTATAGATTTCAGCAAATTAAGGATTCCCTTAAAGGGATAGATCCTTCCCTTTAAGGGATAACTATCGGAATTTTAAGGGTACCGATCTTCATGGCTATCCTCCGTTACATCCATAATCAAAGAAAACGAAGAAGAGTGCCTATAGGGTCGCGGAGCTCAGTATATGCGCTATTTACCGACTTGATCTTTAAGAAAATTGTGGTGTTCTAAAAACAATTGTAAGGTTTTAATCAATTCTATAGTAGGATCAAAAGAATGTCAGATGTTTTATGTTTGCTGTTTGCACAGCAAGGGAGAGTAGCTGGTATACCGGCCATTGCTAATTTGAATAGTATCATAAAAAATGTTATATTAATATAAATTAAATCATATTCGGTAGAATGTCAAGCTCGAATGAATTATAACTTATTTTATTTACAGAGTATCTTTGCTGAATAGTTTTATTTCTTAATTTACAAAAAGGGGAACTATACGAAACTTTGCGACATCCACAAGACCTTTGTCTGTGATCTTTAATTCCGGAATGACCGGAAGAGCCAAAAAAGAAAGAGTCATAAAAGGATCGTTTAAGTATGAGCCGAACTTACGGGAGATATCAATAAGATTATCGAGCTTTTCTTTAATTGTTTTTACAGGATGCAAAGACATAAGACCGGCAATGGGAAGAGGGAGGCCGGCTAAGATTTTACCGTTGCATGCTGCAGCAAGGCCGCCTCCCATTTTAACTACAGCTCCAAGAGCAGTTTTCATATCCTCGTCATTGGTGCCGACAATAATGATGTTGTGGCTGTCATGGGCAACAGAGGATGCAAGAGCGCCCTGTTTTAAACCAAAGCCTTTAACAAAGGCTTTTCCTGTATTTCCAGTGCCTTTATGTCTTTCAATAACAGCAAGCTTAAGTATGTCGCGCTGAATGTCGGATACGGCAAAATGATCAGAAACAGCCACTTCAACAATGCTTTGACCAGTTATGATTTGATTAGGGATTAATTCTATAACTCTTGCGTGTTGAGCATCTGCGGGAATTGAAAAATCTATATCATCAATTTTAACATTCATGGATGACTTAATATCTAAAGGAGCGGGTTTATCTATTTCAGGCAATATTTTTCCTTTTTCAGCTACTAAAGTGCCGCGAGAATAAACCTGCTCTATAAAAGGTTCTGAAAGGTCCGAAAAGACTACCATATCTGCCTGCCTGCCGGGGGCAATAGCGCCAACATTATTTAAGCCGAAATAATCAGCAGGATTTATGGTTGCCATTTGTATTGCAACTACAGGGTCTGCACCCATTCGGATAGCGCTGCGAACAATGAAATCGATATGGCCTTCTTCAAGAATATCATGGGGATGTCGATCATCGGTACACCACATTATACGCCGGGCAGTTCGGTGATTAACTACAGGAAGAAGCTGTTTTAGATTTTTTGCTCCGGTTCCCTCCCGTATCATAATATGCATTCCGGCATTAAGTTTTTCTTTAGCTTCTTTTTCAGTCGTGCATTCATGGTCACTTAAGATGCCTGCAGAAATATAGGCATAAAGATCGCGTCCTGTCAGCCCGGGTGCATGGCCGTCAACAGGTTTTCTATGTTTTTTCATGTTTTCTATTTTGCTCAACACTTCAGGATCTTTATAAATTACACCCGGAAAGTTCATCATTTCAGCCAGAGCAATAATTCGGCTGTTATCCATGAAGGGCAAAAGATCATCTGTTCCAAGTTTTGCTCCTGAAGTTTCCATGTCTGTTGCAGGAACACAGGAAGGGAGAGTAAAATAAATATTAATGGGCTGATCTTCACTCGAATCGATCATATATTGAATGCCGCCCGTGCCGAGAACATTGGCTATTTCATGGGGGTCGGCAACAGCAGTGGTGGTGCCACGGGCCATGACACAACGGGCGAACTCGGTTGGGCAGGACATTGAACTTTCGATATGGACATGGGCATCAATAAATCCCGGTGCCACAAAGCGCCCTTTCATATCGACCACTCTTTTTGCAGGATACGACCCGAACCCTGCTATGTATCCGTCTGCCACGGCGATGCTGCCGGGAATAATTTCACCTGAAAATACATTGACAATGCCGGCATTGGTAAGGAGTAGATCTGCCTGCTTTTCTCCCCGGGCGTACTTTATCATTTCATCGAGATTCATGGTAACTACTCAGGTTCAAGGGTTCACGGTTCAGAGGTTCGTAAAAAGTCAAATTTACCACAAAGGCCACATAGATCACAGAGATAAATAGTTAATAAAATATTCTCTGTGTTCTCTGTGAGCTCAGTGGTGAAAAAATGGTTTTTAATAATGGGACACGGATGAACGCGGATTACACAGATATCTTATTTTATATTACTACTCAGGCTCAGGGTTCACGGTTGGTAGTCTTTAGTGTCTTCAAACCGTTCAAGCTTCGCCGCTCAACAACCGTGAAACGTCAGCCATTCCACTGTGAACCTGA